>JAIEQO010000207.1 GCA_019747655.1 Gemmataceae bacterium
CGGACCGTCCGCGGTCCGCGAAGACGCACCACGGAGGTACGGATGGTGCGTCTTCGCGGACCGCGGACGGTCCGCTCGACACACCCTACAAGACGCGGCCGCCCGCAGGGGTCACCGCCACTCGATCGACCCGGCGGCGAAGTCCACCAGCGGTGGGCCGATGTCGTGGGCCTTGCCGTCCGAGCCGACGACCGACCAGCCCTCGTAGAACTCCTCGGGGTACGGCGGGTCGGTCAGTTCCTCCCCGTCGGACTGCCCGGCCAACCACTCGATCGCAATCTTCAAGTCCGCGGGCCACTCCCCGCCGGCGAACCGACCACCGAGCCACGGGAAATCGATCAGCCCGATCCGGGTGATCCGGCCCAGCGGTCGGCCGTTCCAGCAGAGCGTCAGCCACTCCGGCGCCGGCATCCGTCCCCCCCTTCGCCCGGTCAGACGCCTTCCAGCCCGGTCAGCCGGACGAAGCCCCCGTAGGGTGGGACGAGCGGTCCGTCCGCGGACCGCGATGTCCCACGGTTCCACCCGCCCCGCCGTGGGACATCGCCGGCCGAGGCCGGCTCGTCCCACCCTACAAACCGCGGACCGCCCTAAATCCCTTCCTGCCCGGTCAACTGGACGAAGATGTCCTCCAGGCTCTGGTTGCCGTGCCGCTTGCGGACGGCGGCCAGCGACCCGTCCTCGACCACCTGCCCCTGGTAGATGACGATGACCGAGTCGCAGGTCACCTCGACCTCCGAGAGGATGTGGGTCGAGACGAGCATGGTGTGCTCCTCGCCCAGCTCCCGGAGCAGCTTGCGGGTTTCGCGGATTTGCGTCGGGTCGAGGCCGGCCGTCGGCTCGTCCAGGATGAGTACCGGCGGGTCGGCGAGCAACGCATCCGCGAGGCCGACCCGCTGCCGGTAGCCCTTCGATAGGGTGCCGATCAGTTGCCGGCGGGCGTCGGCCAGCTTGCACCGGTCCACGACGTACCCGAGCCGCTGTTTGCGGGCCGACCGGCCGAGGCCCTTGAGCCCGCCGCGGAACCACAGGTACTCGTCCACCCGCATGTCCGGGTAGAGTGGGCAGTTCTCGGGCATGTACCCGATCCGCCGGCGGGCCCCGAGCGGGTCCCAGAAGACATCCTTGCCGTCGACGGTCGCCTTGCCGGAGCTGGCGGTGAGGTAGCCGGCCAGGATGCGGAGGGTGGTGCTCTTGCCGGCCCCGTTCGGGCCGAGGAAGCCGACGACGCGACCCTTCGGGACGGCGAACGACACCCCCCGGACGGCCGGGTACTCGCCGTAGTACTTGGTGAGCCTGTCGACCTCGATCATCGGCCGCTCCGGGCGGGGGCGGGGGCCGCCCCCCGTAACCGTTTACCCGCCCGGGAAGGGGTCGGCAAGTGGCCGCTACACCGACCAGTCCTCGATGAGGAGGTTGGGCACCCGCCGGAAGTCGCGGACGTTGTGGGTCACGACGATCGCCCCGAACTCCAGGGCGATGGCCGCGATCCGGAGGTCGTTCTTATCGACGTTCAGCTTCTGCTTGAGGAGCGCTTCATACCCGGCTATGGCCGCCGGGGTGTAAGGCAGGACGGGGTACTTGGCGAGGGCCTTTACGGACTTGACGAGTTCGGCGTACCCCCGCTCGATCCCGTCCGGGCGGGTGGCCTGCCGGATGTACTTGAGCCACCCGTCCACCTGCTCGTCGACCGTAATCGCGGTGATCCGGACATCGGCCGGCGGCTGCGCGGCCACCCGGGCGACCACCCGCGGGTGCCCGTCCCGGAACAAGCTCACCGTGTCGGTATCGAGGGCGTAGAGTGGCATCGGGGCTACCGGTTCGGGTCGGCGTTCATCGCCCGCCGGTTCTCGGCGATGATGTCCAGCCACTCCCGGATGACGGGGTCGTTCAGGTCGAGCGTCCCGACCGTCTCCAGCCACGGGTTGCGGGCCGGGGCCGGGACCCCGGGGGCGGTGCCGTTCGCCCCCGGGACGGCCACGCTCGTCACCACCGCCCCGGCGGCCACCCGCCGGGCCAGCTCGTCCCGCACCTTGCCGACCGCCTCGTCCGCCGACAGGCCCTCGGCCGTCGCCCCGAACGGCGGCCCGGTCCGGGCCACCCACCCGCCGCCCGCCGCCGGCTCCACCAGCACCGGAATCTCCATCGCGTCGCCCTCCCCGGGTCCGCCCCCATCATACCGCCCCGGTCCCTTGAAATCGCCCCGGCGATCCCGATCCTGAATGGGTGGCCGCGGCCCGGCGGCGGTGCTCAGGAGAGGCGAACGGACATGGCGGAGACCCCCCGCGGGAAGCTGGCGATCGTGGTCGGGGGCGGCCCGGCCCCGGGCATCAACGGGGTCATCTCGTCGGTCACCATCGAGGCCGTCAACCAGGGGCTCGAGGTCGTCGGCCTGCGGGACGGGTTCAAGCCGCTGGTCGCCGGGGACACCTCCGCCGCCCGCCCGCTGACCATCCCGGACGTGGCCTCGTTCTACCCGCGGGGCGGGTCGCTCCTGGGGACCAGCCGGACCAACCCGGCCAAGGACCCGGCCGACCTGGACCGGGTGGTCGACACCCTCGGCCGGCTGGGGGTGGGCTACCTGGTGACGATCGGCGGGGACGACACCGCGTTCGGCGGCAGCCAGGTGTACAAGAAGGTCGGCCCGGCGGTCCGGGTGGCCCACGTCCCGAAGACGATCGACAACGACCTGCCGTTGCCCCCGGGGGTGCCGACGTTCGGGTTCGAGACGGCCCGGCACGTCGGCACCCAGGTCGCCCGGAACCTGCACGAGGACGCCAAGACGACCGGCCGGTGGTACCTGGTCGTGAGCATGGGCCGGGCGGCCGGGCACCTGGCCCTGGGGATCGGCAAGGCGTCGGCCGCGACGGTGACGGTCATCTCGGAGGAGTTCCGGGGCAAGCCGGTCACCCTCGACCACATCTGCGACCTGGTGATCGGGTCGATGGTCAAGCGGCAGGCCCAGGGGAAGGGGTACGGGGTGGCGGTCCTGGCCGAGGGCCTCTTGGAGGCGATCGGCGAGCAGGGGCTGTTGGCCGCGATGGGGGAGGAGCTGAACAAGTACGGGACGGTCGTCCGGGACCCGTTCGGGCACCTCCGGCTGGGGGAGATCGAGTTCGGCCGGATGGTCCGGGAGCGGCTGGGCGAGCGGCTGAAGGACCTCGGGCTGAAGTTCACCATCATCGACAAGGACCTGGGGTACGAGCTGCGGTGCGCCGACCCGATCCCGTTCGACATCGAGTACACCCGCAACCTCGGGTACGGGGCGGTCAAGTTCCTGCTGTCCCCGCAGGCCGGGCAGTACGGGGCGGTCATCAGCTTCGTCGAGGGGAAGATGGTCCCGCTGCCGTTCGAGGACATGATCAACCCGGCCACCGGGCGGATGCGGCCGCGGCTGGTGGACGTGGGCGGGGAGACCTACGAGTGCGCCCGCCGGTACATGATCCGGCTGGACAAGGAGGACTTCGCCAAGCCGGAGCTGTTGGCCCGGCTGGCGGCCGTGGTCAAGCTCACCCCCGAGCAGTTCCGCGAGAAGTTCGAGGGGCTGGTTCGGTGAGCGTCGTGGGGGGGGGGCGGCGCGGGACGGGGGGGAGTGGGGGGGGGGGTCGGGGGCGCGCCGGGCCCGCTGGCGCCCCCCCCCCCCGCCCCCCCCCCCCACGACGCTCCGGGGCGGGAATAAACCCCTCCGGGTCGGGATCACATCTAACACAACACGTCGCGTCTCCTACGCCCGACGGCAAACGACCCGGGGGTCCTTCCATGTGGTACGGCTACCTGGCCGACCTGGTGGTGTTCGTCCACGTCCTGTACGTGGGGTACGTCGTCCTCGGCCAACTGGCGATCATCGTGGCCGCCCCGTTCCGGTGGGAGTGGGCCCGCAACCCGTGGTTCCGGTTCACCCACCTGGCGGCCATCGGGTACGTCGCCTACGAGGCCGTCTCCGGCATCCGCTGCCCGCTGACCATCTGGGAGGAGCAACTCCGGGCGCTGGCCGACCCGACGGCGGTGGCCGGCCAGTCGTTCATGGGCCGGCTGTTCCACAACGTCTTGTTCTGGGACCAGCCGGAAATCTTCTTCAACACCCTCCATGTCGCCATGTTCGTGCTGGTGGTGCAGGGCGTGGTGATGTACCCGCCGCGGCTGTGGCGGCTCGGCTCGCGGCGAGCGGGGGGCGTCAGCCCCCTGATGCCGCACCCATCAGGGGGCTGACGCCCCCCGCTCGCCGGGCCGGGGTTGACACCCCCCGGGCGGTTGCCGGACACTCCCGGCCCCGCCCGCGGAGTGCCGCCCGTGATCCCACCCGCCCCCACTTCGGCCGCCCGCGGCCGGGTCGTCGCCGGCTGGGCCGAGGCCCGGCTGGCCGCCCGGGCCGTCGGCCACAAGCTCTGGCTCCTGTACGCCTACCAGACGACTTGGCGGGCCGCTCTGCGGGGCGGCCGGCTGCTGGCCCGGGGCCGGGTCCGGGAGTTCGCCCGCCGGCTGGTCAACGAGCGGGCCGAGGTCCGCGGGATGGACGCCGCCCCGACCCGGGACGGGCCGCCGCTGGTCCTGGCCGGGCACATCGCCGGGCCGGGCGGGTACGACCACCTCGTCCTGGCGGTGCTCCGGGGGTTGACCACCGCCGGGGTGGCCGTCCGGCGGGACGTGCGGGCCTGCGTCCGGCGGGAACTCGTCCCCCCCGACATCCGGCCGGTCGAGGGCCGGCGGGCCGGCCGGCCGCGGCTGGCCGTCACCCCGCCGCACCTGCTGGCCCGGTTCCGCCCGGACCGTCGCACGGCCGCCTTTACGATGTGGGAGACGGACGCCCTCCCGCCGGCCGCGGTCCGGAGCCTGAACCGGTGCGGGCTGGTGGTCGTCCCGTCCCAGTGGGGGGCCGACTGCTTCCGGGCCAACGGCGTCACCGTCCCGATCGAGGTCGTGCCGCTCGGGTACGACCCGGAGGTGTTCGGGCGGACCCCACCCCCTAACCCCCTCCCCCGCGGGGGGAGGGGGGACAAAGCCGGGGCGGTCGGTTCCTTCTCCCCCTCCCTTGTTAGGGGAGGGTGCCGGGGGGAGGGGTCCTCTGTCCGGTCCCCCCTCCCCCCGCGGGGGAGGGGGTCAGGGGGTGGGGTCTCTTCTTCCGACTCCCCCTCCCCCGCGGGGGGAGGGGACGGAACGCGGGAGGGGTCTACCGCCTGCACCTTCGGCACGGCCGGGGCGCTGGACGCCGGGGGCCTGCGGAAGAACGTCCCGCGGGTGATCGACCTGTTCCGCCGGGCGTTCCCGGACGAAGAAGCCGTCCGGCTGCGGGTGAAGATCACCCCGTCGTCGCCGCCGGTCGAGACCCACGGCGACCCCCGGGTCGAGGTGGTCCGGGCGGCCCTGTCGCCCGGAGAACTCGCCGACTGGTATCGCTCGCTGACCGCCTTCGTCAACGCCTCGTTCGGGGAGGGGTTCGGGCTGCACCTGTTGGAGGCGATGGCCTGCGGGGTGCCGCTCGTCTCCACCGCCTTCGGCGGGGCCGGGGCGTTCTTCGACGCGGGTGTCGGGTACGCGGTGCCGCACCGGCTGGTCGAGGCCCGGAACGCCGTCTACTCCGGCCGGTGGGCCGACCCGGACGACCGGGCGGTGGTGGCCGCGATGCGGCGGGTCTACGCCGACCCGACCGGGGCCGCCCGGCTGGGGGCCGCGGCGGCCGATCGGGCCGCCCGATTCACTTGGTCGGCTACGACGGCTGGGCTGGTCGCCGCCCTGGCCCGGCACGGGTTCCTGCCGGCCGGTGACGCCGCGCCCCCGATGGGGTAGAGTAACCCCGTCGGCAACCCGACCGACTCGTTCCGGCTCCCGTCTGTACGCTCCCGTACCCAACGGGGCGGCACCCCACCGATGCCCGCCGACCGCCTCCCGACCGACCCGCCGACCGCCCCCGCCCCGCCGGTCCCCGGCGGGCTCGACCTCCGCGCCATCCTGGAGAGCATCACCGACGGGTTCCTGGCCGTCGACCGGGACTGGCGGATCACCTACGTGAACGCGGCGGCGGCCGAGCGGGTGTACGGCGGGGGCCGGCACGGGTACGTCGGGCGGTCCTACTGGGACGCCTTCCCGGGGGTGGACGAGAGCCCGTTCGGGGCCGAGTACCGGCGGGCCATGCGGGACCGGGTGGCGGTCCGGGTGGACGGGTACTACGCCCCGTTCGGCCGGTGGTTCGAGGCGAACGCCTACCCGGTCGACGCCGGCGGGCTGGCGTTCTACTTCCGGGACGTCACCGACGCCAAGCGGGCCGAGGCCGACCGGCGGGCGACGGACGAGCGGCTGGCCCTCCTGGTCGGCCACGCCACGGACTACGCGATCGTCATCGCCGACCCGGCCGGGGTCGTGACCGAGTGGCTGGCCGGGGCCGGGGGGATCACCGGCTGGTCGTCGGCCGAGGCGGTCGGGAAGCCGGCCCACGTCATCTTCACCCCCGAGGACCGGGCGGCCGGGGTGCCCGAGGCGGAGATGCGGAAGGCCCGGGAGACCGGCCGGGCCGAGGACAAGCGGTGGCACCTGCGGAAGGACGGCACCCGGTTCTTCGCCGACGGGGTGATGACCGCCCTGCGGGACGAGGCCGGGGGCCTCCGCGGGTACGGCAAGGTGTTCCGGGACGCGACCGACCGGAAGCTGTCGGAGGAGCGGCTGCGGGACAGCGAAGGCCTGTTCCGGGAGCTGGCCGACGCCGCCCCGGCGATCACCTGGATGACCGACCCGGCCGGCCGGTGTACGTACCTGTCCCGGCGGTGGTACGAGACGACCGGGCAGGCCCCGGCCGAGGGCCTCGGGTTCGGGTGGGTCAACGTCGCCCACCCGGACGACCGGGACCGGATGGCGGCCGAGTTCCTGGCGGCCAACGACGCCGGCCGGCCGTTCGCCCTGGACTACCGGCTCCGCCAGGCCGACGGGTCGTACCGGTGGGCGGTCGACGCCGGCCGGCCGCGGTTCGGCCCGGACGGGGCGTTCCTGGGGTTCGTCGGGAACGTCTTCGACGTCCACGACCGGCGGGCCGCCGAGGCGCAGTACCGGACCCTGTTCGAGTCGATCGACCAGGGGTTCTGCGTGGTCGAGATGATCCTCGACCCGGCCGGCCGGCCGGAGGACTACCGGTTCCTGGAAGCCAACCCGACGTTCGAGCGGCAGACCGGGCTGGCCGGGGCGGTCGGGCGGACCGCCCGGGAGCTGGTCCCGGAGCTGGAGGGCCACTGGTTCGAGACCTACGGGCGGGTGGCCGCGACCGGCGAGCCGGCCCGGTTCGAGGCCGGGTCGGACGCGATGGGCCGGTGGTTCGAGGTCGACGCCAGCCGGGTCGGCGGGCCGGGCAGCCGGACGGTCGCCATCCTGTTCCGCGACATCACCGCCCGGAAGCGGACCGAGGACGCCCTGCGGGCGAGCGAGGGGCGGTACCGGACCTTGTTCGACTCGATGGACGAGGGGTACTGCATCATCGAGGTGATCTTCGACCCGGCCGGGCGGCCCGTCGACTACCGGTTCCTGGAGGTGAACCCGGCGTTCGAGGCCCAGTCCGGGATGCGGGAGGTGGTCGGCCGGCGGATGCTCGAGTTCGTCCCGGGCATCGAGGACCACTGGCTGGCGAACTACGGCCGGGTCGCCCTCACCGGCGAGCCGGTCCGGTTCGCCAACGAGTACAAGACCCTGGGCCGGTGGTTCGACGTGTACGCCTTCCGGGTCGGGCCGGCCGACGCCCGGCGGGTGGCCGTCCTGTTCACCGACATCACCGCCCGGAAGCGGACCGAGGACGCCCTGCGGGCCAGCGAGGCGGCACTGGCCGAGGCCCAGCGGGTGGCCGGGGTGGGGAGCTGGGAGTGGGACCCGGCGACCGACCGGAACGTGGTGTCGGGCGAGCTGTGCCGCATCTACGGGCTGCCGCCCGGGCGGCCGATCCCGGACTTCGCCGCCCAGGACGGCACCCTGTACCCGCACGACAGTTGGGTGCGGCTGAACGCCGCCGTGCGGGAGGCCCTCCGCACCGGGGTCGGGTACAGTCTGGATGTCGAGGCGCTGCGGGGCGGGGAGCGGATCTGGGTGACCACCCGCGGCGAGGTCGTCCGCGACCCCTCCGGGCGGGTGGCCGGGCTGCGGGGGACGGTCCAGGACATCACCGCCCGGAAGGCGGCCGAGGGGGAGATCGCCCGGCTGGCGGCCGAGTCCGACCGGCAGCGGCGGGTGTACGAGACGATCCTGTCGAACACCCCGGACCTGGCCTACGTGTTCGGCCTGGACCACCGGTTCACCTACGCCAACGACGTCCTCCTGCGGATGTGGGGGAGGACCTGGGACGAGGCGATCGGCAAGAACTGCCTGGAACTCGGGTACGAGCCGTGGCACGCGGCCCTGCACGACCGGGAGATCGAGCAGGTGGTCGCCACCCGCCGGCCGATCCGCGGGGAGGTGCCGTTCGCCGGGACGTTCGGCCGCCGGATCTACGACTACATCTTCGTCCCGGTCCTCGGGGCCGACGGGGCGGTGGTGGCGGTCGCCGGGACGACCCGGGACGTGACCGACCGGAAGGCCGCCGAGGAGGCCGTCCGGGCGAGCGAGGAGCGGTTCCGGCTGGCCGCCGAGGCGGTCAACGGGATCATCTACGAGTTCGACCTGCGGGCCGGCACCGTCGAGCGGACCCGGGGGCTGGCCGAGGTCCTCGGGTTCGGCCCGGACGAGGCCCCCCCGACGGCCGAGTGGTGGCGGGACCGGATCCACCCGGACGACCGCCCGCGGGTGGTCGGCGGGGTCGACCCGGCGGCCGCCCCCGACCGGCTGGTGACCGAGTACCGGGTCCGCCACCGGGACGGCCGGTGGCTGCACGTCGAGGACCGGGCGGTCGTCCTGCGGGACCCGGCCGGGGCCCCGGTCCGGCTGGTCGGGTGTACCGTCGACGTGACCGCCCGGAAGGCGGCGGAGGAGGCGGCCCGGGACGGCCGGGACCGGCTCGACTTCGTCCTCCGGTCGGCCGGGATCGGGCTGTGGCTCAACCCCATGCCGTTCGGCAAGATGAACTGGGACGAGCGGGTGAAGGCCCACTTCCACCTCCCCCCGGACAGCGACCCGGACATCGACGACTTCTGGGCCCGGGTCCACCCGGACGACCGGGACCGGACCCGCCGGGCGATCGACGACGCCCTGGCCGGGCGGGCCGACTTCGACGCCGACTACCGGACGGTCGACCCGGCGGCCGGGGCCGAGCGGTGGGTGCGGGCGATCGGCCGGCCGACGTTCGGCCCGGACGGGGCCCCGGTCCGGTTCGACGGGGTGACGCTGGACGTGACCGCCCGGAAGCGGGCCGAAGAAGCCCTGCGGGAGGAGGACCGGCGGAAGGACGAGTTCCTGGCGCTGCTCGCCCACGAGCTGCGGAACCCGCTCGCCCCCCTGCGGAACGGCCTCCAGGTGCTGCGGCTGGCCCCGCCCGGGTCGGACGCCGCGGCCGCCGCCCGGGAGATGATGGACCGCCAGCTCGGGCACATGGTCCGGCTGGTCGACGACCTGCTCGACGTGAGCCGGGTGACGCGGGACAAGATGACCCTCCGCAAGGCCCGGGTGACGCTGGCCGAGGTCATCACCGCGGCGGTCGAGGGGGCCGCCCCGGCGCTGGAGGCGGCCGGCCACGCCTTCACCGTCTCGCTCCCACCCGAGCCGGTCGAGCTGGACGCCGACCTGACCCGGCTGGCCCAGGTGTTCGCCAACCTCCTGACCAACAGCGCCAAGTACACCCCGAAGGGCGGGCGGGTGGAGCTGATTGCGGAGTGCGGAGTGCGGAATGCGGAATCGGAGAACCCGACCGAGCAATCCGCATTCGTCGAGGTCACGGTCCGGGACACCGGGCTGGGCATCCCGGCCGAGTTCCTGCCCCGGCTGTTCGACATGTTCTCCCAGGTCGACCGGTCGGTCGAGAAGGCGACCGGCGGGCTGGGGATCGGGCTGGCCCTGGTCAAGGGGCTGGTCGAGATGCACGGCGGGACGGTCGCGGCCGCCAGCCCCGGCCCCGGCAAGGGGAGCACGTTCACCGTCCGGCTGCCGACGATTGCGGAGTGCGGAGTGCGGAGTGCGGATTCAAAGACCGAAGAACCAGCCCACGGCCCGGGTCTTCAATCCGCACTCCGCACTCCGCACTCCGCAATCGGCCGCAGAAGGGTTTTGGTGGTGGACGACAACCGGGACTCGGCCGAGTCGATGGCCGAGATGCTCCGGCTGTTGGGGAACGAGGTGGAGACGGCCCACGACGGGCTGGAGGCGGTGGCGGCGGCCGGCCGGGTCCGCCCGGACCTGGTCCTGATGGACGTGGGGATGCCGAAGCTCAACGGGCTGGACGCCACCCGGCGGATCCGCGGGGAGCCGTGGGGGGCCGGGATGGCGATCGTGGCCCTGACCGGGTGGGGCCAGGACGACGACCGGGCCCGGTCCCGGGCGGCCGGGTGCGACGGCCACCTGGTCAAGCCGGTCAGCCTGGCCGACCTGGAGGCGGCCGTCGCCCGGGTCGGGGCGGCCGGCCGGAACGGGACGGCGTGACTGACGACCCAGGCCTGTCGGCCTGGGCTACGGTGTGTCGGGCCTTCGGCCCTCCGAACCGGGGCTTGAGGCCCGAAGGGCCGCGACAACAGAGCCCGGGGCGACAGCCCGGGGCACGAATTACCCCCCGCCTTCGGGGCCCGGGTCGCCGTGCTGGACCAGGAAGGCGAGCTGTTCGAGCTGGATCGACAGGTCGACCGTCACCATCTTGACCCGGGGCGGGAGCTTGAGCAGGACCGGGGCGAAGTTCAGGATGCCCCGGACCCCGGCCGCGGAGAGCGCGTCGGCGACCGGCTGGGCGGCGTCCGCCGGGACCGCCAGGACGGCCAGCTCGGCGGCCAGCTCGCCGACCCGCCGGCCGAGCCGGTCGGCCGGCTCGACCTCCAGCCCCTCGACCCGCTGGCCGACTTTCCCCGGGTCGGCGTCGAAGAGCCCGACCACCTCGAACCCCTGGGCCCGGAACCCGCGGTAGCGTAAGAGTGCCCGGGCCAGGTTTCCGACCCCGACCAGGACGGCCCGCCACCGCCGGTCGATCCCCAGGGCCGCCCGGATGGCGGCGGCCAATTCCGGCGGGTCGTACCCGGCCCCCCGCTGGCCGAGGCTGCCGACCGCCGCCAGGTCGCGGCGGACCTGGGCGTCGGTGACCCCGCAGGCGGCGGCGATCCGCCCGCTCGACACCCGCCCGGCGTCGGCCGGCCAGACGGCCAGGGCCCGCAGGTACAGGCTCAGCCGGTGGGCCGCCGCCCGGGACAGCCGCTCCACGCCCGCCTCCGGCGGAAGGAAAAAGGAACAAGGGGTAAGGCAATAACCGGACTCGGCCCGAACCGTAGTATATTTTGCCTTCTTCCTTTTGCCTTGTTCCTTACCGATCCCCGGTCGTCCACGACACCGGGATGACCACCTCGGCCCCGGGCGGCTCGGCCAGCTTGACCCGGACCGTCCCGCCGCCGGGCTTGGCGGCCGCGGCCGCCGTCACCGTCACCCGGACGGCCGCCACCGGCCGGACCCCGGCCGACCACTTCACGAGGACGCCGGGGTGGTCGCTCTCGGCCCCGGCCACGCCGACCGACCTGCCGTCGGCCGCCCGCAGTTGCACCAGGGTCGCAACGTCCTCCGGCACCGCCCCGGCCCGGACGACCACCTCGTCCGGGCTGGCCGTCACCCCGCCCGGGGCACGCTTCAGCACCCGGACCGGGACCCGCAGCTCGGGGTAGGCCGGGTCGTCGGTCAGGAGGATGACCGCCTCGTCCCGGTGGCCGGGCGGGGCGTCGGCCGCCAGCTTCACGACGACCTCCTGCGTCGACGGCTTGCCGGGGGCGTCGGCCCGGGGCTTGACCTCGGCCGTCAGGTGGGGCGAGGTGCCGGCCGCCTGGACCACCCGCAGCGGGGCCGCCCGGCGGTCGGTGAGGGTGAGCACCTGGGCCGCCGCCCCGGTCGTCGAGAAGGCCACCTGGGGGTGGTCGATGCTCACGTCCCGGGACAGGGTGGCGGTGATGGTCAGCGGCAGCTCGCCGGTCCGCCGGGCGGCCGGGTCGCCGGGCACGTCGAGGGCGTAGCTCACCACCGCCTGCCACCGGTTCGGCCCGTCCGGCTGGGTCAGGGTGTTCACCTCGACCGTCAGCCGGGTGGTTTCGCCGGGCTGGAGGACGCCGGTGGCCAGGGCCCGGCGGAGGCACCCGCACCCGGCCTCGACCTTGGTGATGGTGAGCGTCCCGGCCGGCCCGCGGTGGGTCAGCTCGAAGGTGTGGGCCAGCGGCGGCCCGGCCTTGACCTCGCCCCGGGCGGCGGCCGGGGCCGGGCAGTGCAGCGGGGCCGGGGCCGGGGCCGGCGGGTCGGCGACCCCGACCGCGGCCAGGAGCAGGAGGGTGTTCATGCCGCGGCCATACCGTCCGCCGGGGGGCGGGGCAATCCCGGGTGGCGGCGGGGTCCGGCCCGGTGTATCCCATCCGCATGCGCGTGGTGGTCCATTCCGGCCCGTTCGCCCCGCCGCGGTGCCCGCCGCCGGCCGGGGAGGTCCACCTGTGGGCGCTCGACCTCGACCGGCTGCCGGCCGAGTTGGCCGAGGCCCTGACCCCGGACGAGCGGGACCGGGCGGCCCGGTACAAGGCCGGGCCGGTCCGGGAGCAGTTCGTGGCCGTCCGGGGGGCGGCCCGGCACGTCCTGGGCGGGTGCCTGGGGCTGCCGCCGCACGCCGTCCCGATCGTCTACGGGGCCAACCGCAAGCCGGCCCTGCCGGACGGCGGCCTGCACTTCAACGTCACCCACACCCCCGGGCTCGGGCTGGTGGCGGTGGCCGGCCGGCGGGTCGGGGTGGACGCCGAGCGGGTCCGGGCGGTGCCGGACGCGGACGGGCTGGTCGGGCGGTTCTTCTCGGCGGCCGAGCGGGCGGCGTTCCGGGCCCTGCCGGCCGACGACCGGCCGGCGGCCTTCCTCCGCGGGTGGGTGTGTAAGGAGGCGGTCATCAAGGCGGCCGGGGCGTCGGTCCAGTACCTCGACGCCTTCGACGTGGAGCTGCACCCGGCCCGGCCGCCGGCGGTGCTGGCGGTGCGGCACCCGGCCCTGGCGGCCGACGGGTGGGCGGTCGGCCAGTGGGAGCCGGTACGGGGGTTCTTGGCCGCGGTGGCGGTGGAGGGAACTTCCGGAATCAGAATGACGAAGGGCGAATGACCCACCAATGACGAAGGAAGAGAACCGGTCTTCTTCCTTCGTCATTGGTGGGTCATTCGCCCTTCGTCATTCCCGAAAGGTCAGTTCCCTTCCCCCTTCGGGGCCTCGACCGCCCCGACGGAGGTGAGGAACCGGGCGGCCGCCTGGTTGACCCGCTCGGCCGACACGTTCGGGGTGACCGGGTAGCCCATCCGGCCGAAGAAGTCGACGTGCTTGACCACCGGGATGGCCTTGGCCCGGGCCTCGTCCCGGGCGGCGGTCATGGCCCCGATCATCCGGGTCTTGGGGTCCCGGTTCGGGTCGTTCGGGGTGTTCGTCGGGGTCGCCCCCTCGACCAGGTACCGGGTCTGGTTGGTCAGTTGGCCCTTCCACTTCAGGGCCCGCAGGTCGTACACCGCGTCCACCGTCACCCCCATCCCCTCCAGGTCCTTGACCAGCCGGGCGGTGTCGTCCGACCCGTCCCCGTTGAGGTCGAAGATGCCCATCAGGGCGACGTGGTCGGCCTGCCCCTTCCGCCAGACCGCGTTGTACAGCAGGTCGCCGGCCAGGACCGCGTCCCGGATGCGGTCGGCCTCCCCGGTCAGCCGGGCCCGGGACAGGTTCGGGCCGAGCACCTCGACCACCTCCAGCGTCCCCTTCGGGGTGAACCGGGTGACCGACCGGTAGTTGCCCCGCTGGTCCGGCTCCCGGTGCTCCCGCATCCGCGACTGCCGCCCCTGGGTCGGGAAGTCGGACGGCAGGACGGTGAACACCAGCCCCCGGGTGACCCGGTCGTTCGACCCGAGGTCGATCTCGACCTCGTTGGCCGGCAGCCGGCGGGTGATTTTGCCCTGGGGTTGGTCGAACTCGAAGTCGTCCGGCGGGGTCGACTTGGACTGTAGGGCCTTCACGTTGGCCTGGAGGTCCTTGTTGTTTAGCGCGGCCCGGTCGAGCTTGGTCTTCTGTTCGGCGAGGTCTTCCTGGTGCTTCTGGCTCTCGTCCCGGGCCACCTTGACGCTGGCGGTGTACTCCAGGGCCCGCTTGTCCGCGAGGTCCTCGATCTGCTTCATCTTGTCCTTGAAGTCGCCGGTCAGCTTGTTGCCCGAGGACTCGAACAGCTTCTCGGCCTTCTGGTAGGCGGCGGCGGCTTTGGCCATCACCTCCCGGGCGGCGTCGTACCCCGCCCGCTCGGCGTCCCGCTCCTTGACTGCCAGGTCCCGGGCGACCCGGGCCTTGGCGGCCAGCTCGATCAGCGAGGTGGCCGGCGGGGCCAGCGGCCCGCCGCCGACCGTCCAGACGGCGAAGTCGTCGGCCTTCGGGTCGCCGCCCTTGCCGGCGGCCCCGGCCGCCGCCTTGGCCGCCGCGTTCATCTTCTGGATTTCCTGGTACGGCTTGTCCCCCTCCTTCACCTCGGCCAGGACGGTCTCCCGGTCGGCCGGCTCGGCCGTCCCCAGGAACACCCGCTGGGCCTTGGCGATCAGCTCGTTGTCCTTGGCCTCGGCCCGCAGGTTCTTCACCTCCCCGGCGGCCTTGGCCACCGCCTCGTCCTTCGCCTTCTGGTCCGAGTACAGGACGTAGCAGAAGACCCCCAGCCCGATCGACAGGAGGACGAAGAAGACGAGGGAGATGACGAGCGGCTGGCTCGGCTCCTTCGGACCGGTCGCGTTGCTGGCACTGCTCTTCGCCATGGTGTCCTCGCCGGCGGGGGTGGTCGGGCCGATGTGCGCGGGGCTAACCGATTATACCCCGGCGCCCCATACCCGTGAGGATAAAAGCGCCGGATGCCCTGTCAACGCGAACGGGCCGGTCGGCGTTGGCGGCGGGCGGGCCGACCCCTCCCCCGTTCCGTCCCCGCCCCCTTTCCTTCCCCCTCCCCTACGAAGGGAGGGGGAGGAAGAACCGGGCCGACCCTTCCCCCCGGCCCCCCTCCGCCGGGGAAGCCGACCCCTCCCCCCGGGCGAGGGGGGCCGGGGGGAAGGGGTCTTCCGGTTCTGCCGCCCTTGACACCCCCCCGGGCCGGTCTTTAGACTGCCACCATCATCGTCAGCAGACTCCGGCCCCCGCGTCACCCCTCCGTTCCCGGTCCGAGCCGCCCGCCGGCGTGACCTCCCCGGCCGCGGACCGCCCCGCAAGTACCCGACGCCGGACGCCGGCCGCCCCGCACACCCGCCCCTCCCGACCCCGAAGACCGGCACGGACCGACCCCCGATGGCCGACACCCCGCCCGCGGGCAGCCTGTACCTGCTCGACGCCCACGGGCTGATCTTCCAGATGTTCCACGGGATCGGGCCGATGTCCGCCCCGGACGGCCGGCCGACCAACGCCGTCTTCGGCGTTACCCGGGCGCTCATGAGCTTGTACGACCGCGGGGCCGACTACCTGATCGCCGCCCTCGACCACAAGGACCCGACCTTCCGCAGCCAGCTCGACGGCGACTACAAGGCCCACCGCGACCCGCCGCCGAGCGACCTCGTGCTGCAGGAGCCGATGATCCAGCAGGTGCTGGAGGCGATGCGGATTCCGTTCCTCGTGGCCCCGGGGTACGAGGCCGACGATGTCATGGCGGCGGTCGCCGCACAGGGCTCGGCCCGCGGGCTCGACGTGTTCCTCTGCTCGGCCGACAAGGACCTGCGGCAACTCCTCGGCCCGAAGGTCAAGATTCTCAACCTCCGCAAGGGCGAGGAGCTGGACGCCACGTTCCTGATGACCGACTGGGGCGTCCGGCCGGAGCAGGTGATCGACTTCCAGGCCCTCGTCGGGGACGCGGTGGACAACGTCCCGGGGGTTCCGGGGGTCGGGCCGAAGACCGCCGCCAAGTGGCTCCAGCAGTACGGGACGCTGGACAACCTCGTCGCCCACGCCGACGAGGTCGGCGGGCCGAAGGTCAAGGCGGCCCTGAAGGAGGCCGTGGCCAACGGCAAGCTGGCCCTGAGCAAGAAGCTCGTCACCCTCGACGTGAACACGCCGGTGCCGTTCGACTGGGACGGCTGGAAGCGGCGGGACTGGGACGGCCAGAAGCTCCTGGAGCTGTTCCACGAGTTCGGCTTCCGCGGGTTCGCCGAGCGGGTGCGCAAGACGCTGACCAGGAGCGGGGCGGAGAAGAACGCGGAGGTGTTGGCGGTCGCGGGGGAGCCCGGATCCGGGCGAACCCCGAGCGTGAGCGAGGGGGTGTCCGAGCAACCACCCCCTCGCTCACGCTCGGGGTTCGCCAAGAAGCAGGTATCCGGCCCGGGCCTGTTCGACGCCATCTACGAGAACACCGGGGCCCCGCCCGAGGCCGACTTCGCCTTCGGGGCCAACGCCCCGGCCGCCCCGGAGTGGCAGGCCGACTACAAGCTGGTGGACAACCCCAAGACGTTTACCGCGTTCCTGAAGGAGCTTAAGAAGCAGAGGCGGGTGACGTTCGACCTGGAGACGACCAGCCTCGACCCGCTCCGCGGCGACATCGTCGGCTATGCGTTCGCGTGGCAGCCGGCCGAGGCGTACTACCTGGCCGTCCGCGGGCCGGACGAGGACGCCAAGCTCGACCCGGACGCGACGCTCGCCGCGCTCAAGCCGGTGTTCGAGGACCCGAAGGTCGCGTTCGTCAACCAGAACATCAAGTACGACCTCCTCTGCCTCCGGGCGGCCGGGGCCGACGTGGCGAACGTGGCCGGCGACCCGATGGTCGCCCACTACCTGTTGCACGCCGGCGAGCGGTCGCACAACCTGGACGAGCTGGCCCGGACGTACCTGGGGCACGAGAACATCTCGATCACCGAGCTGATCGGCAAGGGGAAGAAGCAGATCACGATGGCCCAGGTCCGGACCGGGAAGGTCAAGGACTACGCGGCCGAGGACGCCGACGTGGCCTGCCGGCTGGCCGGGATGCTGGAGCCGGACGTGGAGGCGGCCGGGCTGCGGAAGCTGTACGACGAGGTCGAGATCCCGCTCATCCGGGTGCTGGCCGAGCTGGAGTACAACGGCGTCCGGCTCGACGTGCCGTTCCTCCAGCGGCTGTCGAAGGAGATGGAGGCCCAGCTCGCGGGGATCGAGACGGAGATTCACGCCGCGGCCGGCCGGGCGTTCAACATCGGCTCGCCCAAGCAGCTCGGGGAGGTGCTGTTCGACGAACTCAAGCTGCCGGTCCAGAAGCGGACGGACACGACCGGCAAGCCGAGTACCGATGCCGAGTCGCTGGAGCGGTTGGCGGCCCTCGGGCACGCCCTGCCGCGGAAGATCGTCGAGCACCGGCAGGTGTCGAAGCTCAAGGGCACTTATGTCGACGCCCTGCCGGCGCTGGTGAACCCGCGGACCGGCCGGGTCCACACCTCGTTTAACCAGACCGTGGCGGCGACGGGCCGGCTGAGTTCGTCGGACCCGAACCTGCAGAACATCCCGGCCCGGACCGACCAGGGGAAGCAGATCCGCCAGGCGTTCGTCCCGCCGGACGGGTGGCGCATCCTGACCGCGGACTACTCACAGGTCGAGCTGCGGCTGTTGGCCCACTTCTCGAAGGACGAGGCGATGACGGCGGCGTTCGCCGAGGACGCCGACATCCACGCCCGGGTGGCGGCGCAGATCTTCAAGGTGCCGGAGGCCGACGTGACCTCGGCCCAGCGGCGGGTGGCGAAGACGGTCAACTTCGGGGTCATTTACGGGATGAGCGGGACCGGGCTGGCGGTCCGGCTGGGGATCACCCGGAAGGAGGCGGACACGTTCATCGACGACTACTTCGCCCGGTTCCCGCGGGTGCTGGAGTACCAGCAGACCCTGCTGGCCGAGTGCCGCAAGACGGGGTACGTCGGGACGCTGTTGGGCCGGCGGCGGCGGTTCGACCGGGAGGCGATCCGGCCGCACTCGTCGTACCAGGGGCGGAACGGGGCCGAGCGGGAGGCGATCAACATGGAGGTGCAGGGGTCGGCGGCCGACCTGATGAAGCTGGCCATGCTGGGCGTCTACCGGCGGCTGAAGGAGGGGACGTTCGCGGCGAAGATGCTGTTGAGCGTCCACGACGAACTCGTCTTCGAGGTGCCGCCGGCCGAGGTGGGGGCGGTCGCGGCGCTGGTCCGGGAGGAGATGGTCGGTGCGATGACCTTGAGCGTGCCGCTGAAGGTGGACGTGGCCGCCGGCCCGAACTGGCTCGAAGTCGAGGACGTGGCATGACGCCGACCGCCGGGACGACGCCGAAGACCGCGATCGAGTACCCCTACGAGGACGGGGAGCCGATGGCCGCGTCGCCGCTCCACGCCGAAACCTTGATCGCCCTCCACTTGAGTCTGAAGGACTTCTTCCGGGACCGACCGGACGTGTTCGTCGGCCCGGACATGTTCTGGTTCTGGCAAGAAGGGAACGCGGACGCGAAGGTCGCCCCGGACGTCTTGGTGGTGCCCGGGGTGGAGCCCAAGCCCTTGAGCGAGCGGCGGAGCTTCAAGAGCTGGGAGGAAGGCGGGGCGATCCCGGCCGCCGTGTTCGAGCTGGCGTCCGAGGGCACATGGCGGAAGGACCGCTTCGAGAAGAAGCGCCAGTACCAGGACCTGGAGGTCGAGGAGTATTTCCTCTTCGACCCGGAGGCCCGGCTGCTCAACCCGCCCCTGATCGGCTACCGGCTCCAGAACGGCGTCTACACGGACATCGACGAGGTCGAGCCGGACGTACTGGAAAGCCGGCTCGGGTTCCGGCTCCGGGCCGAGGGACCGATGATCCGGCTGATCGACGCCGCGACCGGGCGGCTCATCCCCACGCCCGCCGAGACCGCGGCTCGGGCGGAGAGGGCCGACGCCCTGGCGGCCGAGGTCGAGCGGCTGAAGGCGCTGTTCGGCGGGAACCCACCATGACCCCCTTCCGGCACGGGCCGAAGCCGACGGTCGGGCTGGTCGGCGGGATCGGGGCCGGGAAGACGACCGCCGCCCGGGCCTTCGCCGCCCGCGGCGGGGCGGTGGTCGACTGCGACGCCCTCGGCCACGCCGCCCTCGACGACCCGGCCGTCCGCCGCCGGGTCCTCGACCGCTGGGGCGGCCGGGCGAGCCTGGTCCGGCCGGGCGGGCCGTTCGACCGCCGGGCCCTGGCCGGGATCGTGTTCGCCGACCCCGCGGAACGATCCGCCCTGGAGGCGATCGTCTTCCCGTGGATCGGCGAGCAGGCCCTGGCCGCGATCCGCCGGGCGCAAGCCGACCCGGCCGCCCGGTTCGTGGTGGTGGACGCGGCCGTCATGCTCGAGGCCGGGTGGTCGGACGTGTGCGACCGGATCGTCTACGTCGATGCCCCGGCCGGGGTGCGGCTGGCCCGGGTGGCGGCCCGGAGCGGCTGGACCGCGGCCGACCTGGCCGCCCGGGAGGCCGCC
>JAIEQO010000288.1 GCA_019747655.1 Gemmataceae bacterium
CCCGCGAGACCCCGGCCGGCGACGCCCCCGAGCCGGCCGCCCCGCAGCCCCCGCCCCCCGCGGCCGACCTGTCGGCCCTGCAAGCCGCCCTCGACGATGAACTCGCCCGGCTCCCCGAGCGGCTGCGGCTGCCGGTCGTCCTGTGCCACCTCGAAGGGCTGTCGCACGAGGCCGTGGCCAAGCAGCTCGGCGTTACCGACGGCCAGCTCCGCGGCCGGCTCTACCGGGCCAAGCTCAAGCTCCAGGACCGGCTCACCCGCCGCGGGTTCACCCTGACGGCGGTGCTGCTCGCGCTGGCCGTCAACCCGCCAGCGTCGGCCTTGCCCCCGGTGCTCGCCGCCGGCACCCTCCGCCTGGCCACCACCCCCGACGCCGCCGTCCCGGCGGCTGTCCTCGCCCTCACGCACGGAGTCACCCCGGCCATGTTCACGCTCACCAAGGCCGTCGCCGCGGCCGCCGTCCTCGGAACCCTCGGCCTCGGGGCCGGCGGTTGGGCCGTCCGGTCGGCCGTCGCCGACGACCCGGCCGCCCCGGCCACGCAGCCCGCGGCTCAACCCGCTACCGCCAAAGCCGCCCGCCCCGACCCGGCCGCCAAGCCGGACGACGACAAGCCCGCCGACCCGAAAGACAAGGTCGAGACCGTCCGCGGCGAGATCAAGCTGGTGGACGCGACCAAGGTGAGGGTCAAGCCGGACGAGGCCGGCCAGCCCGAGCTGAGCGTCGCACCGGGGGACGGCGGGTTCACCTTCCACGGCAAGCCGGTCAAGCCGGCCGACCTCAAGCCGGGGATGCGGGCCGAGATCGACTACCGCGGCAACTCGACCGAGTTCGTCGCCGCCCGGGCGTACTGGCCGCCGCGGCGGGTGACGGTCAAGTCGGTCTCCGTCGCCGACCGGACGTTCAGCATCGAGACCGGCGGGGACGAGGGCGGGTTCGAGATCGTCCTGGCCGTCGCCCCGGACGCCGAGGTCGTGGTCGACGGGTTGCCGGCCGGGCTCGCGGATGTCCCGGTCGGGCGGAGGGCCGAGGTCAGCCCGTCGCTCGACCGGAAGGCGGTCGTCGCGGTCCGCTCGGCCGGCGACCCGGCCGACCTGCCGGCCCTGGTGGTCGGGTACAACTCGACTTCACGCACCCTGCTCGTTTCGTTCGAGGCCGACCAGGGCGACGTGCGGCGGCCGGTCACGCTGGCCCTGCCGGTGGGGGCGGGGGCGAAGGCCCGGCTTGCGGGGAAGGACCTGCCGCTGGCCGAGGTGAAGCCCCGGATGCCGGCCCGGCTGCGGCTGTCCGGCGACCGCACGACGGTAACCGGCCTGCTCCTGGCCGCCCCGCTGCCGGAGGAGAAGGACGACGACAAAGACGACTGACGACCCCCCGCTCGCCCTGCAATTCCACTCCCGAGCGCTTGCACGGACACCCGGGCCGGGTACGATGGTGTAAGCCTCTCCCGCCCCCCAACCGGCCGTTCCGTACGGCCGCACGCCCGCGCCCCGACCCCCGCCGCACCAACCCCACCCCCGAGCCGACCGCCATGAGCGCGCCGCCCGCCGAGAACGATGTCGCCATGGTGGAGAGGCTGCGGGCCGCCCACGGCCGGCTGCGGAAGGAGATCGGCAAGGTCATCATCGGCCAGGAGCAGGTGGTCGATCAGCTCCTGATGGCCATCTTCTGCCGCAGCCACGCCCTGCTCATGGGCGTCCCCGGGCTGGCCAAGACGCTGATGGTCAGTACCCTCTCGCAGGCCCTCGACCTGTCGTTCAAGCGGGTCCAGTTCACCCCCGACCTGATGCCGTCGGACATCACCGGCAGCGAGGTCATCCAGGACGACCCGGTCACCCGGGAGCGGATGTTCAAGTTCCTCCCCGGGCCGATCTTCGCAAACATCGTCCTGGCCGACGAGATCAACCGAACCCCGCCCAAGACGCAGGCGGCCCTGCTCGAAGCGATGCAGGAGCGGAAGGCGTCGATCGGCGGGGTCGACCACCCGATGCGGAACCCGTTCTTCGTGCTGGCCACCCAGAACCCGATCGAACAAGAAGGGACGTACCCGCTCCCCGAGGCCCAGTTAGACCGCTTCCTCTTCCTCATCAAGGTCGACTACCCGACCGACGCCGAGGAAGAACAGATCATGCGGATCGGCACCTCGGACGCAAAGGTGACGGTCTCGCCCGTCCTCAACGGCGACGACATCATCGGGCTGCAACAGGTCGTCCGCCGGGTCCCAGTGTCCGACAAGGTGTTCGGCTTCGCCAAGCGGATCACGCGGTTGAGCCGCCCGAACACCCCGGAGGCGGCCGACTTCGTGTCCCGGTGGCTGACCTGGGGGGCCGGCCCGCGGGCCAGCATGAACCTGATCCTGGCGGCCAAGGCCCACGCCCTCCTGCGGGGCAGCAACCACGTCGCCGGGGACGACGTGGTGGCGGTGGCGCTGCCGGTGATGCGGCACCGGCTGATCCCGAACTTCGCCGCCCAGAGCGAGGGGGTGACGGTCGAGGAGGTCGTCCGCCAGCTCATCAAGACGGCCGCGCGGGCGGTGGCGGCGTAGGTCTCCGGGCCCAGGGCTTCCGCCCTTGTGGTCCCAGGGCTCCCACCCTGGGCAACGAATGCCGGCCCCTCCGGGGCGGGAGGCCCGAGCCGCGGAGCGGCGACCGTCCGTTGCCCAGGGCGGAAGCCCTGGGCCCGAGGGGCGACAAACGAGCAACCCATGCCCTCCTACCTCAAACCCGACGTCCTCGCCCGGGCCGAGTCGCTCGGCCTGAAGGCCCGGCAGGTCGTCGAGGGCCTGCGGGTCGGCGACCACAAGAGCCCGTACAAGGGGTTCTCGGTCGAGTTCGTCCAGCACCGCGAGTACGTCCCCGGGGACGACATCCGGCACATCGACTGGAAGAGCTACGGGCGGAGCGAACGGTACACGATCAAGCAGTACGAGCAGGAAACCAACTTCATCGCCCACCTGCTCGTAGACGCCAGCAACTCGATGCGGTACGGGTCGGGCGAGACGAACAAGCTGGAGTACGCCAAGCTCCTGGCCGCGTCGCTGGCGTACCTGATCGTCCGCCAGCGGGACAGCGTGGCCCTGCGGGTGTTCGCCGGCGGGTGGGCCGCCGAGCTGCCCGCCAGCAGCCAGCTCGGGCACATCAACGCCGTGACCAAGACCCTGGAGGAGACGCAGCCCGCCGACAAGTGCCCGATCGGGCCGCTCCTCGACGAGGTCGCCGACCGGGTCGGCCGGCGGGGGCTGGTGTTCCTCGTCTCCGACGGCTTCGACGACGTGGACGGCGTCCTGGCCGGGCTGCGGCACCTCCGCCACCGCGGCCACGAGGTCGTCCTGTTCCACGTGATGCACCCGGACGAGGTCGACTTTCCCCTGGACGGCAACATCCGCTTTGCGGACCTGGAAGGCCCGGACGAGCTGCGGACCCGCCCGCACCTGCTCCGCCCGGCGTACCTGAAGGCGGTGAACCGATTCCTGGAGAAGGTCCGACGGGGGTGCGACGGGAGCGGCGTCGACTACGTCCGGATGACCACCGGCCGGCCGCTGACCGCGGCCCTCGGCGAGTACCTGGTCCGCCGGCTCCAGGTGGTGCGGCGATGAGCGAGGTTCGACCCGAAACCCCTCCCCCCGGCCCCCTCCCCTACGAGGGGAGGGGGAGTTCGGAGGAGACCCCACCCCCTAACCCCCTCCCCGGGGCAGAGAGGGGGAACCGACCCGGCTCGGGGTTTCCTCCCCCTCCCCTCGCAGGGGAGGGGGCCGGGGGGAGAGGTTTCAGGACCTACGCCCTCCCCGCCGCGGTCGTCCTGCTGGCCGGCGTCGCCCTCTGGTACGCCTTCTCCAACCGGGACACCCGCGACGACCACGCCCGCCTCCAGGGCGACTGGGCCGTCTCCGCCAACGGCCGGGAGGGCGTCGTCACCGTCCGCGTCGAGGGAGACCGCTGGACCTACCTGGCCGGCGGCATCGAGCGGCAGTCGTATCGGCTCACACTCAGGCCCGAGGCGTCGCCGAAGGAGATCGACCTGGCCCAGCTCGACGCCGACGAGAAGGCCGCCACGAACACCGTCGGCCGGAAGGACCTGCTGGTCGGCCTGCACGGCGTCTACGCCTTCGACGGTGACGCGGTAAAGGTCGTGCTGGCCCCGGGCGTCGAGCCCCGGCCGAAGTCCGTGACCGACACCGGTGACGCCCAGGTGTTGACCCTGACGAGGGCCACGCGATGACCGCCGCCGTCCTCCTCGTCGGGCTCGCCGCCCCCCCGGAGTTGCCGCAGGCCCCGCCGCCGCGGCCCGGGCCGCCGCCGGTCGGGCCGGTCCCCGCCGCCGTCCGCGAGGCGTGGAGGCTGGACGCCTTCTACCAGAAGTACGCCGACGCCGGGGGGCTGCCGGTGGTGGCGTCGGCGGCCGTGGACGACCGGGCCGTGTCGGAGGCCGCCGCGACCGTCACCCGGATGCTGGCCAACCGCCCGGACGTGGTGGCCGCCCTGGCGAAGGCCCGGGTCCGGGTGGCCGTGATCGGCAAGGCCGAGCGGACGACCGAGTTGCCCGAGTACGCCGGGCTGCGGGACGAGGCCGACTACTGGGACCGCCGGGCCCGCGGCCTCGGGGCGACCGAGGACGCCCCGGCCAGCAGCGTCGGCGAGGAGAACCTGCTCGGGCTGCCCGGCGACCCGTACCGGGGCGAGGGGATCATGGTCCACGAGTTCGCCCACAGCCTGCACACGATGGGGCTGAACCGGGTCGACCGGGCGTTCGAGCCGCGGCTGCGGGAGTTGTTCGCGGCGGCCCGGCGGCGGGGCCTGTGGGCCGACACCTACGCCGCCGCCAACGAGCTGGAGTACTGGGCCGAGGGGGTGCAGTCGTACTTCGACTGCAACCAGCGGCCGCAGCCGGGGGTCCATAACGGGGTGGCCACCGGCGCGGCCCTGAAGCGGTACGACCCGGCCCTGTACGACCTGATCGACGCCACACTCGGGGCGCCGCCGTGGCGGTGGACCGACCCGGCCGGCCGTGGCCCGTGACGCCCGGACCTCCGGCCGACCGCCGACGTACTGGTACTGGTCCCCATGAGGATCGGGTGATGTTTGCCCCAACCGTCCTGGCGGCACTCACGCTGGCCGGTGCCGCCCCGGTGCCGCAGGACGCCAAGGCCAAGCGCCTGGCCGCCGAGTGGGAGTTGCTCGCCGGCATGTGGGAAATCGAGAGCGCGACGCTCGGCGGCCAGGCGTACCCGATCGGCAACCCGCCGGCCCGCTACGAGTTCAAAGTCGGAAGTGTAACCGTGGCGCCGACGGGGGCCGTCTGGAAGCTCGACATCGACCCGGTCGCCGACCCGAAGCGGATGACCCAGACCGAGGCCGAACGGAAGGACGGCAAGCTCGTCCCGGTAGAGGGCGGCCAGGTGCGGCGGGCCGTCTACGCGGTCGACAAGGACAAGCTGACGGTGGCGATCTGGCGGGGGCCGAAGCCGGAGTTCCCGCCGTCCGTCACCCCCGATCCCGACGCCCCGGTAATGATGATCGTCTACAAGCGGGTCAAGAACTGACGCCTGCCTCGGAGGGAAGCAGGATGACGCCGACCCTCGTGCTGCTCGCGGCCCTCGGCCCGGCCGCCCCGGTCCCGCACGCGGTCGCCGCCCGCAAGGCCCGGGTCGAGGCCGAGGTCGAGGCCCTCCGTGGGCACTGGAAGATGACCCAGTACGGGCAGGGGCCGCAGGCCTACGACGGGGCGGCGCTGAACTCGGACGCCGAGTTCCGGGGGGCGTTCGTGACGTTCCGCACCGGCGGGGCCGTGGTCACCCACAACACGTTCCAGGTCGACCCGGACGCCGAGCCGAAGCGGATCGACCTGACCGAGATCGTCGAGCTGCCGGCCGCCGGCCAGCCGCCCCGGCCGCGGGACCCGGACCGGCCGCCCCGCCGGCGGGTGTACCGGCTCGACGGGGACAAGCTGGTCATCACCGCCCGGATTGACGGGACGGTCGACGAGTACCCGGCCCGGGTGGGTACGACACCGGAAGCCGGGCTGAACTTCTTCGTGTACGAGCGGGTCCCGACCGACACCGCCCCGCCCCCGAGGCCCGCACGGAGGGAGCCGTGATGACACCCGCCCTGGTCCTGTTCGCCGGCCTGAGCCCGACCGCCCCGATCCCGCAGCCGGTCGCGCGGGAACACGCCGAGTGGAAGCGGCTCGAAGGTGCGTGGTGGCTCGGCTCGATCGGCGGCTGCGGCACCGTCGACGAGCCCCTCCATGTGTTCCACGGCCGCCGGCTCCTCGTGTACACCCGGGAGGGCGCGAAGCGGGGCTGTTACGACGTTACCCTTGACACCAGCACCAACCCCCCGCGGATGACGCTCGCCTCGACCGGGCAGGAGCCCGACGGGCGGGATCGCTGGCGGTCGACGTGGGCCTACGAGCTGGCCGGCGACACCCTCGTTTTCCTCGATCCCGGCGGCCCGGCACGCCGGCCCGGCCGGGCGGCACTGGTGCTCGAACGGTTCCGCCAGATCGCCCCGCCCCCGAGGGCCGCCCGATGACGTTCCTGTCCCCGTGGATGCTGGCCGGCGCGGCGGCGGTCGGGGTGCCGGTCGCCCTGCACTTCTTCTACAAGGCCCGCTACCGGCGGCTGCCGTGGGCCGCCATGTCGTTCCTCCGCGAGGCGATCGAGCAGACCAGCCGGCGGCTGAAGTTTCAGGAATGGATTCTCCTGGCCCTGCGGTGCCTGGTCATCCTGCTCCTCGCCCTGGCCCTGGCCCGGCCCGGCCGGCTGTCCGTCGGCGGGACCGGCCGGGGCGAGGCCGTCGACGCGGTACTCGTGTTCGACACCTCCTACAGCATGGCCGCCCGCGAGGGCGACAGGACCCGGCTCGACCTCGCCAAAGAGGCGGCCCTGGGAGTCCTCGACTCCCTGCCGCCGAACTCGTCCGTCCAGATGATCGCCTGCGCCGACCGGGTCGAGAAGCTCGGGCCGCAGAGCCGCTTCAACCTCGACCAGGCCCGGCAGCTCATCCCCACCGTCGAGCCGACCAGCCTGGCCACCGACTTCCTCCCGGGCCTGACCGCCGCCCTCGACGCGGCCGAGACCGGCACCGCCCCGGTGAAGGAAATCTACCTGTTCACCGACCTCCAGAAGGCCGGGTTCGAGCGGCAGCAGGGGGCCATCCGCGACGCCTGCGACCGGATCAAGACCCGGGCCAACCTCGTCCTCGTCCGCTGCGGCAAGGCCGACCGGAAGCTGGCCAACGTGGCCGTCACCGACGTGCAGGCGGTCGGCACCATCCCCCACACCAAGACCCGGGTGCCGTTCGTCGTCAGCCTCAAGAACACCGGCACCGACCCCGTCAAGGGGATCAAGGTCGGGCTCGAACTCGACGGCCGGGCCGTCGAGCGGGACGTGGTCCAGGTCGAGCAGATCGACCCCGGGCAGGTCGTCCCCGTCACCCTCACCGGCACCCTCGACGAGCCCGGCCTGCGGGTCCTGACCGTCCGCGTCACCGGCGACGCCCTCCCCGGCGACAACCGGCTCGACCGGCTCATCCTCGTCCGCGACGTGATCCGCGTGCTGCTGGTCGACGGCGCGCCGGACCGCGAGTCGCCGGCCGAGTCGGCGTCGCACTTCGTCCGCAACGCCCTCACGCCCGTACCCGAGAACCGGACCGAGGAGTTCTACATCCGGCCGCAGGTCGTCACCGCCGCCGAGGTCGGCCCGGCCAACCTGGCGAGCGTCGATGTCGTCTACCTGCTGAACGCCCCGGCCCCGTCCGAGGCCGACCCCCGGGCCGGCCTCCCGGCCGACTTCGTCGCCCGGCTCAAGGAGTTTGTGGCGGCCGGCGGCGGGCTCGTCATCGGCTCCGGCGACCAGGTCCGCCCGGCCGACTACAACCGCGTCCTCGGCTCCAGCGGGGTCGGCCTCCTCCCCTTCGACCTCGCCGGCCCGGCCGAGGCCGCCCCGGAGGCCGACCCGTTCGCCCCGGCCCCGGAGTCGGTCGAGGAGAAGTCGTTCCTGGCCCCGTTCCGCGACCCGCCGTTTAGCTCGGCCCTGCGGGCCGTCGGCATCGGCAAGCTCCTGCCGGTCCGCGAGTCCGGGGCCGGCTCACCCGGCGGCCGGGTGCTCGTCCGCACGGCCGACGGCAAGCCGTTCGTCTCGTCGCGGGTGGTCGGCGAGGGGGAAGTGGTCTTCGTCGGCACCACGCTGGATGAACGCTGGACGAACTTCCCCGGCCGCGGGTCCGACGCCTTCGTGCCGTTCACGCAGTTCGCCCTGGCCCACCTCACCGGCCGCAAGGTGCCGGGCGGGAACAAGACGGCCGGCGAGCCGCTGGTCTGGTTCCCGCCCGAGGCCGCGGCCGGGTACGAATTGCTCAAGCCGCAGCGACCGGGCGAGCCCGCGGCCCGGCGGGTCCGGCTCGACCGGGCCCGCTCCACCACCGCCGGGGACAAGCTGACCGTCACCGTCCCGCCGAATGAGACGGCCGACGCCGGCGTCTACCGGGTGGTGCCGGACGGGTCGCCGGACACGAAGGGGGCGGTGTTCGCCGCCGCCCCGGACCTGCGGGAGTCGGCCAACCTCGACTGCGCCGCCGACGGCGACCTGCGGAACTGGCTCGGGTTCGAGCCGGTCGTCATCACGGCCGGGGCGGGGACCGAGGCCGCTGTGAACGAGGTCCGGGTCCGCCGGGAGTGGACCGAGTGGGTCCTGCTGGCGGTGCTGGCCTTCCTGGTCGCCGAGGGGGCCTGGGCGTGGGTGTGTGGGAGAGCTTGGTGAAGATAGGGGCCAGGGGTTTGCACCCCTGGCTACCGGCGGTCGCCCCTCCGGGGCTCCGGTGTTTCGAGCCGCGTAGCGGCGATCGCATGTAGCCAGGGGTGACAACCCCTGGCCGGGCATACCGAGCGGGTAGCATGCAACCCCTGTTCGCCGAACTGTCGCTCCGCGGGTGGGTGCCGCTGTGGCTGGCGGCCGCCCTCGGCGTCGTCGCGGCCGCCGCGGTCGTCGGCCTGTACGCCCGCGAGGCCGGCCGGCTGGGGGTGCTGCCCCGGTCGCTGATGGCCCTCGTCCGGCTGGCCGCCGTCGCCGTCGTGGCGTTCCTCCTGCTCCGCCCCGTCTGGGTGCAGGAGCACCACGGCGACCGCCGCCGGCCGGTCGCCGTCCTGATCGACGCCTCGCAGAGCATGGACAGCCGCGACCCCCGGCCGAACGCCGCCGACCAGGCCCGGGCCGCCCTCGCCTTCGACCTCGCCCCGCCCGACAAGGGGCTGCCCGACGGCGTCGCGTCGGCTGCCGCCCCGGACAAGCCCCGCCGGGCCGAGGTCGCCCGTGCCGCCCTCACCAACCCCCGGCTCGACCTGTTCGAGCGGCTCAAGACCGCCGCCGGCCCGCTCGAAGTGTCCACCTTCGGCAGCCGCCGGACCGGCCGCGAGACCGGCGACCTCACCTGGCTCAAGGAGCTGACCGGCACCGAGCCGCAGACGGCCCTGGCCGACGCCGCCCTGGAACTCGTCGGCCGCGACCCGAACGACCTGCCGGCCGGGGTCGTCGTCGTCACCGACGGCCGGGAGAACGCCAGCCGCCGGTCGCTCGACGACCTCGCCCGGGAGTGCGACCGGCTGAAGGTCCCGCTCCACGTCTACGGCGTCGGCTCGTCGGCGTTCGGCCAGCTCCAACTGCGGGACGTGGCCGTCCCCGACACACTGTTCGTAGACGACACCGTCTCCGTCCCGGTCCGGTACGGGCTGGCCGGCGTCGCCGGCGGCCGGGCCGAGGTCGTCGTCCGGTACGGCGGCCGGGAGGTGGCCCGGCGGATCGACGACCCGATCACCCCCGGCGAGAACGTCCGCCAGACGCTCTCGTTCGTCCCGACGAAGGCCGACGCCGCCGCGGCCCGGCAGGAATTGACCGTCACCGTGACCGTCACCAGCGGGACCGGGGCCAACGCCGAGGTACTGACGGACGAGCTGACCAAGCCGGTCCGGGTGGTCGACAAGAAGCTCAAGGTGCTGGTCGTCGACTCGCTCCCGCGGTTCGACTTCCGCTACCTCCAGCGGGCACTGTTGCGGGACCGCCGGGTCGAGCCGCGGTTCTACCTCACCGAGGCCGACCGCTCGGCCCTGCGGAGCGGCAAGCCGTGGGTGGCCGGGTTCGCCATCGGCCGGGACGACTTCCGCAAGGAACTCTTCGAGTACGACCTCCTCATCCTCGGCGACCTGCCCGGGAGCTTCTGGACCCCCGACCAGCAGGAGGTGATCCGCGAGTTCGTGGCCGAGGGCGGAGGGCTGATCCACCTCGCCGGCCGGGCCCACGCCCCCGGGGCCTGGGCGAAGGGCCCGCTGGCCGACGTGCTGCCGGTCGAGGTCGACCCGGTCCGGTTCCCGGTCGAGGCGGCCCGCCGGCCGGCCCCGTTCCGCCCCCAGGTGGCCCCGGCCGCCGCCCGGTCGCCGGTACTGGCGATGGAGGACGACCCGGCCCCCAGCTCCCGCGTCTGGCGGGCGCTCCCGCCGATGTACTGGTTCCAGCCGGTCGCCAAGCTCAAGCCGGCCGCCGAAGTCCTGCTGACCCACCCCGAGAAGAACCTGGCCGACGGCAAGCCGATGCCGTTGTTGGCCGGCCACTACTACGGCAAGGGGTACGTCATCTTCGCCGGGTTCGACGAGACGTGGCGGTGGCGGTTCAACGAGGCCGACAAGTACTTCGGCCGGTTCTGGAGCCAGGCCGTGTACGCCGCCGGGGTGCCGCGGACGGCCGGGACCAAGCTCACGCAGCTCTCCCTCGACGCAACCGACCCGGTCCAGGGGAAGACGGGTCAACTGTTCGCCCGGCTCTTCAACAAGGACTTCAAGCCGGTGACGGCCGACGAGGTCGAGGGCCGGCTGCGGAAGACGGGCGCCGGGCCGGACGACAAGGACGCCGACACCCCGGTCAAGCTGACGGCCGTTCGCGGGCCGGACGGCCAGCCGACCGGCGAGTACGTCGCCACCCTGCCGTTCGGCCGGACCGGGCGGTTCGCCCTGTCGGTCCAGGGGGACCGCGAGGACCCGGGGACGCTGGCCACCCTCGACTACCGGGTGTCGCTGCCGCCGGACCACGAGCTGGCCCCGGGGCCGATGGCCGAGGCCGAGCTGCGGCGGCTGGCCGAGGCCACCGGCGGGGCGTTCTACCGGGAGGAGGATTTGCACAAGCTCCCGGACGCGGTCAAGCCGCAGTACGTCCCGGTCGTGACGCGGACCGAGACGGTGCTGTGGAACCGCTGGGCAATGATCGTGCTGGTCGGGCTGCTGACGGTCGAGTGGGTCGTCCGGAAGTTCAACGGCCTCAGCTAAGAGGAGGAATGGGCCGCTGATGACGCAGACTTCGGCGCAGACGAAACCGGATGAAAAACCGAACTGATCGATCCGTCTTGATCTGCGTTGATCTGCGCCGAAGTCTGCGTCATCAGCGGCCCATGTATTACCCCCGATGAACCACCTGCTCCGACAGCTCCGCCGGTGGCGGCTCCGGGAACGGCTCGTCCGGCTCGCCTGGGGCGGGTCGCGGCTGGTCGCCGTAGTCGCCGTCGTTCTGGGCATCGCCTGCCTCGCGGACTGGCTGTACGACCGGTCGGCCGACGTGCCGTTCCTCCTCCGACTGGCCATGACCGGCGCGCAGGTTCTCCTCGCCGCCGGCCTCGGCTACCTGCTCCTGGCCCGGCCGTGGGCCCGCACCCCGCCCGAGGACGAACTCGCCTTCCAGGCCGAGCGGGCCATCCCGGTCTTCGGCCACCGGCTCGTCACCGCCCTGCAACTGAACCGCCCCGGGGCCAGGACCGAGGGGATGTCCCGGTCGCTGATCGCCGAAGTGACCCGCGAGGCCGGGGAGATGGCCGCCGGCCACCGCCTCACCTCGCTGGTCGACTACCGCCCCGTCGGGTGGGCGGCCCTCTTGCTCGTCCCGGTCGCCGTCGCCTGGGGCGGGTTCTTCGCCGTCCGGCCGGAGCTGGCCTCGGCCCTTCTGAAGCGGCAAGCCCTGTTGGGCGTGGCCATCCCGCGGTCGGTGCAGTTGGAGAACGTCACCCCCGAGGTCTGGCCGGCCGGGGCCGAGGTCGTCCTGCGGTATCGCGTCACCGGGAGGTGGACCGAGACCATGACCGGCCGGGCCCGGGTCGTCCCGGACGACCAGCCGGCCGACGACTACGCCTTGGCCTTCGAGAAGGAGGACCCGGACGGGTCGGCCGCGTTCTTCACCGCGACGCTGCCGCCGGCGTCGGTCCCGTTCACCTTCACCGCCCGGCTGGCCGACGGCCGGACCCGCGCCCCCGGCCGGGTCGAGTTCGAGCCGCCCCCGCAGGTCAACCAGCTCGACGCCTGGCAACTTCTCCCGCCCTACCTCGGCGGCCGGTCGGCCGAGGTGGACGGCAAGCCGGTCACGGTCCCCTACGAGCGGTTCCAGCCGCGGGGCGAGGTGGTCGGGGCGCTGCCGTTGTCTGGGGTCCGGGTCGAGGCCGCCTTCAACAAGCCGGTGGCCCGGGCCACGCTCGTCGTGGTCGAGCGGGGCGACGGGAACGCCGAGGTCGACCGCGAGCGGCTGGCCCCGGCCGAGATGGCCGCGGACGGCAAGTCGGCCGGGTGGACCTTCGCCACCACCCCGCGGACCGTCGGCTACCGGATCGAACTGGCCGACGCCCGCGGGTTCGTCGGCCCGGCCCCGGCCCGGCGGGGGGTGCAGATGCTCGCCGACCGGCCGCCGGAGGTCGTCTTCCAGCGGGAGTCGACCCGCAACCCCGACCCGACCGCGTTCAACGGCCAGGGGCCGGCCGAGGTGTACGAGTGGGAGATCCCGGTGGCGTGGCGGCCGGCCGGGGTGCCGGGCGAGGGGGAGCCCGGCCCGGTCCAGGTGGTGTACTCGGCCAAGTCGGACCTCGGGGTCGGCCGGGTGAACCTCGCGTACCGGGTCATCCCCCGGGGCGAGCAGGGGGAAAACGTCCACCCCCGGGACGACCCGCACGGCCGGGTCTTCACCCGGCTGCCGCTCACCCGGGTGATGGCCGACCCGGCGAAGGTCGGGCGGTTCGTTGCGGAGTTGGGGCTGTTCGAGAAGTCGTGGGCCGGGCTGAGGGGGCCGGACCGGCTGAAGGCCCAGGCCGAGTTCTACCCGTTCCCGTCCCCGAACCCGGCGGCCGAGCCGGGCGAGTTGGAGGCCGGCGGGCGGTACAACTTCCAGACGGCCGGCCTCCGCAAGCCGCTCTCGGACGGGACGAACGCCCGGCTCGGGGTGGGGGACACGATCGAGATTTACGTCGAGGTCTTCGACAAGTACTCGACCTACCTGGACGGGCGGAAGATGCCGGACGTGCCGCCGGTGCCGCCCCGCCCGGCCGGGTACACCCGGGAGGCCCGGCGGAAGACGATCGTGTCCGAGGAGGAGGCCTACGCCCTGCTCCGCCAGCGGGACGAGAAGAACAAGAAGCTCCAGGACAAGGTCCGGGACCTGGCCGAGGAGGAGCGGACCATCTTCCAGCCGGGGAAGGGGAATTAGACCCCTCCCCCTAACCCCCTCCCCGCGGGGGGAGGGGGGACCGGAGGACGGTCGCCGGCTCGGGGCGTCCTCCCCTCTCCGCTACGGGGAGGGGGCCGGGGGAGGGGTCTTCGTAACCCCGTGTAACGCCGGGCCGGTTTGCGGTTGCGTACCGGGTGTTCCGGCCGAAGAATGGAATGGTTGTTGCCTGCCGGGCCGTCTCCCCACGGTCCCCCGGCCTCCAGGAGGCTGTCATGCGCGTCGGACGTACCTTCCCGGTCGCCGCCGTGGTCCTGTTCGCCGGCACCGCCGCCGCGGCCGGCCCGAACGACCCCGACCCGGCCCGGCAGAAGGCGGCCCAGCAGAAGGTCCAGGGGAAGGTGGCCGACGCCGCCCGGCGGACCGCCTCGACCCTCGACGCGATGGCCTACCAGCGGCTCTCGCCGACCGGCGAGCAGAAGATGCTCGACGAGGTCGCCGACGGGCTCAAGGGGCTGACCCTGGAGGAGATCGAGAAGGTCCTCGGCCACCTCGACGCGGCCGCCGCCGCCCCGGACCCGGCCACCGCCGACCGCGAGCAACTGAAGGCCTACGAGGAGCACCGGCGGGTGGTCTCCCGGCTGCGGGGGCTCTTGGTCAAGCTGGACGTGGTCAAGAACCTGGACGAGGCCGCGGCCCGGCTCGACCGGGCGGCCGACGACCAGCTCACGGTCAACGGCGAGACGCTGGGCGCCGCGGCCCGCCGGGCCGGCCGGAACCGCGGGCTGGCCGAGGCGAAGGACGACCTGGCCGACAAGCAGGGGGCCCTGGGGAACGAGGTGGGTTCCGTCCTCAAGCAGATCGAGGCGATGCTGCCGTCCCTGAACGCCGAGCAGAAGGCCCGGGCCGAGAAGGCCGACCTGAAGGCCCGCGGCGAGAAGCTGGCGGCCGACCTGCCGGCGACCACCCGGACGGTCGGGCGGGGCGAGTTCGACGACGCCGCCGAACGCCAGCGGCGGCACGCCAAGGAGTTGAAGGACCTGGCCGCCGCCCTGCGGGCCCCGCCCGGCGACCAACTGGCCGCCCTGAAGGCCGCCCGGGCGAAGGTTGATGCCGCCGCCAAGGCCCAGGAGCAGGTGAACAAGGACACCGCTGGCAAGCCGGACCAACCCGAGGACGAGGACCGGCCCGGCCGCCGCGAGCGCCCCGAAGCGAAGGTCGCCAAGGGGCAGGAGCTGGCCAACGCCCAGACCAAGGCCGAGTTCGCCACCCGGGACGCCCGCAAGACCACCGAGCCGGTCGCCCCCGAGGTGGCCGACGGCCTGAAGCCGGCCGAGACCCAGCAGTGGCGGGCCGAGGACAAGCTCCGGGCCGGCGACCTGAACACGGCGAAGGAGCCGCAGGTCAAGGCCCTGGACGCCCTGAAGGCCGCCCGGGACGAGTTGGACAAGCGGATCGCCGCCGCCGAGCAGGCCAAGAACGACCCGCTCGCGGCCGTGAAGCAGGCCGGCGAGCAGATCGACAAGCTGATCGCGGACCAAAAGGACGCGGCCGCCAAGACCGACGAGGCCGCCGAGGACGACGCCAAGCTGAAGGACGCGGCCAAGGCCCAGCAGGACGTGGGGAAGAAGACGGAGGCCCTCCGCGACGCCCCGCTGCCGCCGAACGACGGGGTGAAGGACGCCCTGGCCAAGGCCGCCGAGGCGATGAAGCAGGCCGACAAGGACCTGGCCGCGAAGAACCCGGAGGCCGCCAAGCCCGACCAGCAGGACGCCGTCAAGGCCCTCGAAGACGCCAAGAAGGCGCTCGACCAGCAGGCCGCGGCCATCGAGAAGCGGCGGGACGACATCGCCAAGCTCGAGGAGGCTAAAAAGAAGCTCGACGACCTGGCCAAGGCCGAGAAGAACGTGGCCGACGACGCCAAGAAGGCGGCCGCCGACGCCAAGCCCGACCCGAAGGACCCGGCCAAGGAGCTGAAGCAGCCGGACACGAAGGGCCTCGCCGACAAGCAGGGCGACCTCCAGAAGCCGACCGACGACGTGGCCAAGGACCTCAAGGACGCGGCCCCGGAGGCGGCCCAGAAGGCGGCCGAGGCCGGCAAGCAACAGGAAGGAGCCAAACAGGACCTGGCCAAGAACGACCCGATGAAGGGGGCCGAGAAGGCGGCCGACGCCGCCCAGAAGCTGGCCGAGGCCGGCAAAGAAGTGGACCAGAAGCTCGCCGAGAAGCGGGGCCAGGAGGCCAACGACCAGCAAGCCCTCCAGCCGGACGCGGCCGACCCGAATAACACCCAGCAGCAGCTCGCCAAGGCCGCCGAGCAGGCCATGAAGGCGGCCGACAAGGCGAACGAGGCCGCGAAGGCCCTGAACCAGAAGCCGGACGGCCAGCCCCAGAAGCCGATGCCGGGCCAGCCGACGCTCAACGAGATGCAGCGGCAGGTGGCCAAGGAGTCGGACGCGGCTCAGCAGGGCGAGGCCGCCAAGGCCGCCGGCGAGGCCGCCCAGGCGCTCGACAAGAACGACCTGCCGGCCGCCGTCGACCAGCAGCAGAAGGCCCTGGACGCCCTGAAGGAGGCGGCCAAGAACCAGCCGGCCGACGCCAAGCCGATGGCCGGCCAGAAGGCCCCGGGCCAGCTCGCCCAGGACCAGCAGAAGCTGCTCGACGCCACCAAGGCGCTGCAGCAGTCGCAGCAGGCGACCGAGGCGGCGAAGGCGGCCCTGGCCCAGGCCCAGGCGAACGCCCCGATGGCCGTCCAGCCGCAGCTCGACCAGGCCGGCGAGGCCCTGAAGCAGGCCGGCGACCAGTTGGGCCAGGGCCAGCCCGGTCAGGCCGGGCAGAATCAGGAGCAGGCGGCCGACGCCCTCGGGCAGGCGATGGAGGCGCTGAAGGCGGCCGGGATGGGCCAGGGCCAGCCGGGCGAGCCCGGCATGGGCGAGCCGATGCCCGGCCAGGGCCAGAAGCCGGGTCAGCCGGGCCAGGGGAAGGAGCCGGGCAAGGGCCAGCAGCCGGGGCAGAAGCCGGGCGACCAGCCGGGCCCGGGCGAGCCCCAGAACGAGGGCGTCTCGCAGGGCGACCAGAACGGCCCGGAGAAGCTGAAGAACGCCGCGTCGTCGGGCACCATGAAGGGCGGGGACGGCGGGTTCATCCACCTCCGCAAGAAGGAGCGGGACTCGGTCCGGCAGGCCGGCGGGGACCAGTTCCCGGCCGAGTTCCGGGAGCTGATCAAGCAGTACAACATCAACATCAAGAAGACCGACCCGGCCCCGGCGACCACGAGCCCGGCCAGGCCGCCGGGGCCGCCGGCCGGGGGGAAGAAGTAGGCCGCGGTGACGAGATGTGTGTGATCCGGTTCGGGGGCGAGGCGACCGAGTACCTCGCCCTCACGATTTCCGGCCGGTCGCTACCCGACTCGCAGGACTACTGGGACGGCAACTGGCTGGTCTGCAGGGCGGAAGTCGCCGCCGGCGCGTTCCGCGGGTCAGTCGACCGCCTCCTCCGCAACGAAGACTTAGCCCGCTTCCTCGGCTGGGTCGAGCGGCTGTACGAAGTGCCGTCGGGCGAGGCCTTGTTCGCCACCCTCGACGGCTGGCTCGACCTCCGGCTGATCCGGGATCGGAAGGGCCACGTCGAAGCACGGGGCCAACTGTGCGACGACCCGGTCGAGGGAAACGTGTTGGAGTTCCGGCTCTTCGGCGACCAGACCGACTTGCCGCCGCTGATCGCCCAACTCCGGGCGGCGTTGGCCGCGTTCCCGGTTGTCGGCGAATCCAGGCTACGCTGAGGTGTCGGGGCGGGCATGGGCGAGGAACACAAGAAGAACGCCCGGCCGTCGTCCCGTGGTAAACACGAGCAGGGTCAGGCCCGGAAGCAGCGGGACGCCGGCGGCGAGAAGGGCGACCAGCGGCGGAAGAAGCAGCAGCGCAAGCGGCGTCGCCCGCAGGACGAACAAGGATAACCGGCATGGCCGCGGCGACGACCGAACCCGAACTCGACCGGCTGCTCGCCGAGGGCCGGTGGGCGGCCGCGCGGAAGGTGATCGAGCGGGAGCTAGCCGCCGACCCGGGCAACCACTGGCTCCGCACCCAGCTCGGCGTCACCCACTACGAACAGCGCCGCTACCGCGAAGCCCTCAAGCACTTCGCGGCCTCGCTCGCCATCGTCCCCGATTGCCCGCTCACCCTCTGGAACGTCGCCGGCACCCTCGACGCCCTCGGCCGGGCGGAGGAGGCCGTGCCGGTCTACCTCTGGCTGCTCGGCAGCAAGAAGACGCCGGACGACGACCCGTGCTGGGAAAGCCGGGAGTGGACGGACGCCCTAAAAACCGACTGCGTCTACCGACTCGGCACGTGCCTCCAACACCTCGGCCGGGCGGAGGCGGCCGAGCACTGTTTCCGCCGGTACGTCAACCTCCTGCTCGACGGGATGTCCGGCACCTACCCGATCGAGGACGCCGCCCGGCACGTCCGCGACCTGTACCGCAACGGCAAGCCGAAGCCGGCGGCCGCCTTCGCCGCGACCCTCCGCGACCCGGCCGTGCGGGCGGTGGGGAACGGACGGCGGGGACTGCCCAAGCTCGACCTCGGCGAATTCCTTGCCGGCCGACCGTGACGAGGGGCCGCCGGTGGACAAGGTCAACCTGGCCGCCGTGTTCGCCCGGTTCGCCGACCACTGGTCGCCCAAGGTGGTCGGCGAGCTGAACGGCCAGCAGGTCAAGCTGGTCAAGTTCGCCGGGCCGTTCGTCTGGCACAAGCACGACGCCGAGGACGAGCTGTTCCTCGTCGTCCGCGGCGCGTTCCGGATGGAGTTCCGCGACCGCACCGTCGACCTCGCCGCCGGCGAGTTCCTCATCGTCCCCCGCGGGGTCGAGCACCGGCCGGTCGCCGGCGACGAGGTCGAGGTCCTCCTGTTCGAGCCGGCCACCACCCTCAACACCGGCAACGTCCGCGACGCGAAGACCGTCGACCGGCCCGAGCGGCTCGTCTCGCCGGAGGTGCCGTGACGATCCCGGCCCGGTACGCCCACACCAACCTGATCGCCCGCGACTGGCGGGCCCTGGCCGCCTTCTACCGGGACGTGTTCGGCTGCACCCCGGTCCCGCCCGAGCGGAACCTCCGCGGCCCGGCCCTCGACCGCGGCACCGGGGTCCCGGGGGCCGAACTCCGCGGGGTTCACCTCCGCCTCCCCGGCCACGGTCCGGACGGCCCGACGCTCGAAATCTTCACCTACACCACCCCAGTCGAAGCCCCGACCCCGGCCCCCAACCGGCCCGGGTACGGGCACCTGGCGTTCGCCGTCCCGGACGTGCCGGCCGCCCTGGCAGCGGTGGTCGCGGCCGGCGGCCGGGCGTTCGGCGAGGTCGTCACCACCGCGGCCGGGGACCGGGCCGTCACCTGGGTGTACGCCCAGGACCCGGAGGGGAACCTGGTCGAACTCCAGGCGTGGTCGGCCTGACCCGCCGGCCGCCACGCCCGCGAATCTCGCCCCGGCCCCGGATTCCGGGATAACTTCCCACCTCTCGGGGCAGTACACTTCGGAGTCGCCGAGGCCCGCCATGCCCGTCCGATCGCTCGCCGCCGTCTGCCGGGTCGCCCGCCCGGCCGACCCCGGCACCACCGACGCCGAGCTGGTCGGCAGGTTCGCTGACCGGACCGCCGACCCGGACGCGGCGTTCGCCGAACTCGTCCGCCGGCACGGGCCGATGGTCCACGCCGTCTGCCGGCGGGTCCTCGGCCGGGCGGCCGACGCCGACGACGCCTTCCAGGCCACCTTCCTGGTCTTCCTCCGGAAGGCCCGGCAGGTCCGGGACCGGGCGGCCGTCGGGAACTGGCTCTACGGCGTCGCCCACCGGACCGCCACCCACCTGAAGGGCCGGGCCGCCCGCCGCCGGCCGGTCCCCCTCGACCTCGACGCCATGCCCGCCCCCCGCCCGGCCGACCCGTCGGACCTCCTCCCGGCGCTGGACGACGAGCTGGCCCGGCTGCCGGACCGGCTCCGGGCCGTGGTCGTCCTGTGCGAGCTGGAAGGGGCGACCCTGGCCGCGGCGGCGAAGGCACTCGGGGTGCCGCCCGGGACGGCCGCCAGCCGGCTCCACCGGGCCCGGCGGCTACT
>JAIEQO010000452.1 GCA_019747655.1 Gemmataceae bacterium
CAGCGGGGCCGGGGGCGGGGCGTCGCTCCCCTTCGGGCCGAGTTGGGCCGGCGGGATGTCCTCGGCCTTGGGCATCTCGCCGATCGGCTTGTAGTCGGCCAGGGGCGGCAGGAACGGGCTGCCGACCGCCGGCCCGAGCCCGTGCGGCGGGCTGACCGGGGCCGGGTCGTGGGCCGGCCGCTCCCGCAGCTTGATGGCGGCTTGCGTCCGCTCCCGCTCGTGGTCGGCCGCCCGCTTGCCGACGAACGGCGGCAGCCCGGCCTCGGCCAGGGAGACGTTGTTGTACCCCCGGATCGTCCCCTTCGCCCACTCGAGCTGGGCCAGGGCGGTGTTGTACTGGGCGACCGCCGCGAACTCGGTCGAGATGGCCACCGCCAGGTCCCGGGACACCTGGAGGAAGTTGAAGTACTCCTCCGACCGGAACTGGCCCTGGTCGATCAGCGTCTGGTTCCGGACGGTGTACTCCTTCAGCTGGACCCGGCGGGCCCGGGTCGGGGCCAGCAGCCGGTACGTCTCGACCACCCGGCGGTAGTAGAAGACCACCTGCTCGGCCGCGTCCAGCTCGGCGTCCCGCAGCCCGATGTACGTCCGGGCCAGCTGCAGGTTGGCCTGCCGGACCTGGGCGTTGGCGTCCCGGAACCCGAGCGGCATGTCCAGCCGCAGGCCGACCGTCCACGAGTTGAACTGGTTGTTCGCCAGGCTGCTGAAGGCGTTCCCGAGGGTGCCCAGCCCCGCCCCGACCCGCTCCGACCCGTCCAGCCGGGTGCCCAGCCCGGCGATGTCGTACTGACCGAAGGTCCGCAGGTCCGGCCGGCGGAGGTTCTTCTGCAGCTCCAGGTTGAGCTGCTGGATCTTCACCTCCTCCCGGGCCAGCATCAGCTCCGGCCGGTACGACACGGCGGTGTTCACCGCGTCGTAGAAGTCCGGGGTGTACTGGGCCAGGTTCGGCTCGTCCACCGGGACCAGCCGGTGGCCGTCGTCGGACCGGAGGTTCAGCAGCCCGCGGAGCTGCCGCTCGCTCTCCAGCACCTGCCCCCGGGCGGTGATGACCCGGGACTCGAACTCGTACAGCTGCCCGGCCGCCTGGTTCAGCAGCTGCGGCTTGTCGGTCCCGGCCTCGACCCGGGCCCGGGAGAACCGGTACCCCTCGTACGACTGCCGGTAGCCCTCCTCCTGGGCGTACAGGTTGTAGTACGCGCTGTACAGGTTCCAGTAGGCCGCCTCGACGTTCAAGAGCAGGTAGTTCACCTGCGACTCGAACTGGCTGCGGCTCTGGTCGAACCGGATGCGGGTGATCAGGATGCCCTCCACCCCCTGCCCGCCGCTGGGCCGCAGCCCCTGGATCAGGCTCGACCCCGGGTGCGACTGGGTGAGCTGGTTCACCTCCACCCCGAACAGCTGCAACAGCGGCTGCTCCAGGCTGAGCTGCACCCGCGGGGTGTAGTTCGGGTTGATGAACCCGGCCTGCTGGACCGACTGGGTGGCGAACTTCGAGTAGTCGACGCTGAACGTGATCCCGGCCGTACCGCCGGAGGGCAGCGGCTTGGCCAGGGTGGTGTTCAGGCTGGCCGCGTCCCGCTGCTGCTGGAACGACAGGAACTGGGCGGCCACCGGCTGGTCGACCTTCTGCCAGGTCATGCTGCTGATCCAGCGGGCGTCGAACTTCGACAGCGACCGCTCGATGTTCGCGTACGCGCTGGCCGGGTCGAGGGCGAACGCCTTGATCGCGTCGGTCGAGTTCTGCACCTGGCCGAAGAACTGCGCCTGCTGGTCGTTCTTGAACCCCGGCTGGTTGGCCGACTGGGACCCGACGTTCCCCTGGTCCAGGGCGATGGCGACCGCCTCCTTCAGGGTCAGGTAGCGGGGCGGGCGGGACGGGTCGATCACCGTCGTCGGGCCGCCGGCGACCGGCGACACCAGCGGCGGCAGGATGGCCGCGTGCGGGTTCAGCGCCAGGGCCGGGGGGAGGTTGGCGGTGACGACCGCCGCCATGTCCCCGGGCTCCAGGTAGAGCTGCTGCTTGCACCCGACCACGCCGACGGCGGCCGCCGCCACCAGCCCCCGGAGGACCCGCACCGCCCAACGGTTCCCGCTCATCGTGCCCCCCGTCCCGGCAGTCGTGCCGATGCCCCGCCGCGTCCCCCGGGCGGCCCCCGCGACGTGCCCCCGTGGTCGGACCACGGGGCGGCCGGCGCGGACGCCACGGCCGGGCATCCGAGGTAGCTATCGGCCGGCCCGGCGGGAGAATTGACGGAGTTTGCCGGCCGTACCGGTCGGCCGGCCCCGGGCGGCGGGAAGTTGGGCGGGCCGGCGGGAATGGCTCAAGTCGCGGAGGCGGGGCGGCCGGGGCCGATAGCGATGGTGGGGTAACCCGGGGCTCGCGCCCCGGGTCGGGTTGCCGGGTCGCCCCGGGGCGATGGCCACCGTCGGCAGCCCGAGCGCCCGCTTGATCGGGATCAGCTCGCCCACGTCGTTCCCCTCGACCCGGTGCCCGACCCATTGCAAGAAGTAGCCGACGACGATGGCACCGACGCCCCAGTACCACGGGGCCAGGAACAGGAGCGGTACGCCGGCCACGGCGAGCGGAATGCCGACGAGGTGGATCACGAAGTTAAACGGGTTCTGGTGCCGGAGAAGCCAGTTCTGGCGGGCTCGGGCGGCGAAGCCGAGCAGCCGGCGGGCGATCGGAAAGCGGTAGCCCATCCCGAGAGTGTATTCCCATAATCACTTCCGCCCACGAGCGGGCAGAAAGTGAAGCGGAGCTTGACTTAAAACAAGCGTTGGGTAAAATTTGGTGTGAAGTGAAGCGCGTGTTTCAATCGATCGTTATGGGTGCCATGACGGAAGAAGCCACGATCCCGGTCGAAGCCCGCCAGCGGCTCCTGCTCGCCGCCGAGGAGGAGTTCGCCGACAAGGGCTTCACGGCCGCCACCGTCCGGGACATCACCCGCCGGGCCGGGGTGAACATCGCCGGGGTCAACTACTACTTCCGCGACAAGGAAAGCCTGTACGTCGAGTGTCTCAAGGCCGCCCACGCCTGCTCCGACGGCGGCAACGACCCGCTCCCGGAGTGGCCCGCCGGGACGGCCCCGGCGGACAAGCTCCGCGGCTTCATGCGGATGATGGTCGACCGGATGCACGCCCCGGCCCGGCCGACGGCGATGCAGCTGCTGATGCGGGAGATGGCCCACCCGTCGGCCGCCGGCCGGGCGGTGGTCGAGGAGTACATCCGGCCGAAGGCGTTCGCCCTCCGCGACATCCTCCACGAACTCCTGCCCGACGCCGACCCCCGCCGGCTGCTCATGGTCGGGTTCAGCGTGATCGGGCAGATCCTCTTCTACCGCCAGAACCGGCCGGTGGTCGAGCTGATCTTCGGCAAGGACCGGGTGGACGGGCTCGGGCTGGAGGCGGTCGCCGACCACGTCACCCGGTTCACCCTGGCGGCGCTGGGGATCGAGCCGCCGTACCCGTGGGCTTCGCCCCCCGCTCGCCGAGGACGTGTCATGAGCTGGGTCGCGCTGAAGATGCTGACCGGGGACAAGGCGAAGTACTTCGGCATCGTCTTCGGGGTGACGTTCGCCGCGCTGCTGATGTCGCAGCAGCTCTCCATCTTCTGCGGGCTGATGCGGAACACGACCAGCCAAATCCGGGACGTGCAGGGCGCGGACCTGTGGGTGATGGACCGGAACGTCCAGTTCATCGACGACGTGAAGCCGCTGTCGGAGAACGACCTGTACCGCGTCCGCGGGGTGCCGGGGGTGAAGTGGGCCGTCCGCCTGTACAAGGGGATGGGCCGGGCCCGCCTCGCGGACGGCAACTTCCAGCAGATGATCGTCCTCGGGCTGGACAACGCCACCCTGGTCGGGGCCCCGAGCCCGGACCGCATCCTGCACGGCGACATCGAGGACCTCCGCCGGCCGGACGCCGTGTTCATCGACGAGTTCGGCTGGAAGTACCTGTACAAGGACGAGCCGTTCGCCCCCGGCGCCAAGACCCTGGAGCTGAACGACAAGCGGGCGGTGATCGTCGGCATGTGCAAGTGCAACCCGACGTTCCAGACGTTCCCGATCCTGTACTGCACCTACTCCCAGGCCGTCCAGTTCATCCCGCAGGAGCGGAAGACGCTGTCGTTCGTCCTGGCCAAGGCCGACGACGGGGTGACGGAGGCCGAGGTCTGCCGGCGGATCACCGACCAGACCGGGTTCAAGGCCCTGACCGACGACCAGTTCTTCTGGACGACGATCGACTACTACATGACCCGGACCGGCATCCCGATCAACTTCGGGATCACGGTGATGCTCGGGTTCGTGGTCGGGTGCGCGATCGCCGGGCAGACGTTCTACCTGTTCACGGTCGAGAACCTGAAGCAGTTCGGGGCCCTCAAGGCGATGGGGGTGGGGAACCTCCGGCTGATGGGGATGATCCTGCTGCAGGCGTATGTGGTCGGGGTGATCGGGTACGGGCTGGGGGTCGGCGGGGCGGCCCTGTTCGGGTTCGTGTTCGAGCGGGTGGTGACGACCGCCCCGCCGGCCTTCTACTTCGCCTGGCCGATCCTCGGGATCACCGCCGCGGCCGTCTTCCTGATCGTCACCCTGTCGGCCATCGTCAGCCTGCGGCGGGTGCTGTTCCTGGAGCCGGCCGTCGTGTTCCGGTGATGTTCCTGACGGAGGGCGCGGGGTGGTCACGATCTCGAAGGACCGGCCGGGGGTAACCCTGGTGAACGTTTTCCGGACCGACCCGGCCCGGCAGGCCGAGCTGGTGGCCCTGCTGGTGGAGGCGACCGAGGCGGTGATGCGGCACCTCCCCGGGTTCGTGTCGGCCACCATCCACCGGAGCCTCGACGGCACCCGGGTGACGAACTACGCCCAGTGGCGGTCGGCGGCCGACTTCGAGGCCATGACCCGGCACCCGGATGCCGCCCCGCACATGATGCGGGCCGCCGAGCCGGCCCAGGGGTTCGACCCGAACCTGTACGAGGTCGTCGAGTCGGTCGGCGCGGCCGGCTGACCGGACGGAGGACGCCATGCCCGCGACGCTCGACGCACCGGCCGGGACCGCCGCAATCGCCCTCCGCGGCGTCAGCAAGGTGTTCGGCACCGGCGACGCCAAGGTGGCCGCCCTGCGGGACATCGACCTGGAGCTGCCGTACGGCGAACTGGTCCTCCTGGTCGGACCGTCCGGGTGCGGGAAGACGACCCTCATCTCGGTCGTGGCCGGGCTGCTCGACCCCTCCGAGGGGGAGGTCGAGGTATTGGGCGAGAACCTGACCCGGATGCGGGGCGGTCGGAAGGTCCGGTTCCGCGGCGACAAGATCGGGTTCGTGTTCCAGCAGTACAACCTGCTCCCGGCCCTGACCGCCGCCGAGAACGCCAGCGTGCCGCTGCTCATCGCCGGGTGGCACCGCCGCAAGGCGGTCGAAAAGGCGGCCGAGCTGCTCACCGAGGTCGGGATGGGGGACAAGCTGGGGGCTTACCCGAACCAGCTCTCGGGCGGCCAACAGCAGCGGGTGGCGATCGCCCGGGCACTGGTCCACGAGCCGAAGCTGTTGGTCTGCGACGAGCCGACCGCGGCCCTCGACGCGGCCAGCGGGCGGACGGTGATGGGGCTGATCCGGAAGGTGGCCGTCGAGCCGGACCGGGCGGTTGTGGTCGTCACCCACGACAGCCGGGTGTACGACTTCGGCGACCGGATCGTGTCGATGGCCGACGGCCGGGTCGAGAAGGTCGAGGCCGGGCGGCCGGCCGCGGAATATTAGTGGACAAAATATCAAAGTCGACTTGACACGGCCCGGCTGGATTGTATACTTGTGTTCAGTTTGCCACCCGTGCGCCCGGTGGTCAGTGGAGATGAAGCGTGACGGGATGCCGGCAAGCTCTCGGTCTGGCGGAAGGTGAGATCGGTTCACGAGTTCGGGAGAAATCCGGCGTGAAGCGATGCAGGGTCGGCGACCCACAAACCGCCCCAATTGCGGAACAAGTTGTTCGGTAGCAACGGTTTACAGCCGGGTGACCGGCTGGCCAAAAAATAGAGGGGGGGAGGGGGTCCCCGCCCGGCACACGGGAGGAAGTCATGCTAACCCGCTATCTCTTGCCGGCGCTGGCGGTTGTGGCGTTCACCTTCGCCGTGCTGCAGATGACCAAGGCCCAGCAGAAGCCGCCGCCGGCCAGCCCGCCGGTCGAGCCGGCCCGGTCGCCCTACGGCAAGACCGTGGCCGGGGCCGGGCTGGTCGAGCCGGAGACGGAGAACATCGCGGTCGGGACGAACCTGCCCGGGATCGTCAAGGCGGTCCACGTCCGGGTGGACGACCGGGTGAGGGCCGGCGACCCGCTGTTCGAGCTGGACGACCGGCCGCTGGCGGCCGAGCGGGAGGTCCGGGAGGCGGCCCTGGCCAGCGCGAAGGCCCAGGAACAGAAGCTGTTGGACATGCCCCGGGCCGAGGAGCTGCCGCCCTTGCGGGCGAAGGTGGCCGAGGCGAAGGCGTCGGTCGACGACCGGCAGAAGCTGTACGACCGGGCCCGGCGGGCGGCGTCGTCGATCGCGGTGGCCGAGGAGGAGGTCATGACCCGGCAGCAGGCGGTCGAGATGGCCAAGGCGCAGCTCGCCAAGGCCCAGGCCGACCTGGCGCTGGCGGAGGCCGGGGCGTGGCGGGCGGACAAGCTGGTGGCGGCGGGGGCGGTCAAGCAGGCCGAGGCCCAGCTCGCCCAGACGGAGACGGAGCTGGCCCGGCTGAAGGTGGCGGCCCCGCGGGTCCGCCGGCCGGGGGCGGCCCGGGGGCCGGTGTCGGACGCCGACCTGGTCGAGTTCAAGGTCCTCCAGGTGAACGTCCGGCCGGGGGAGTACGTGGCCACCGCCCCGGGGTCGCCGATGGTGGTGCTCGGGACGGTCGGCCGGCTCCACGTCCGGGTGGACATCGACGAGAACGACATCCCGCGGTTCCGGCCGGGCATCCCGGGGACGGCCAGCCCGCGGGGCAGCCCGGGGGTGAAGTTCCCGCTGGCGTTCGTCCGGGTCGAGCCGTACGTGATCCCGAAGAAGTCGCTGACCGGGGGGAACACCGAGCGGGTCGACACCCGGGTGTTGCAGGTGATCTACGCGATCGACGCCCCGGACCCGCCGCTGTACGTCGGCCAACAGTTGGACGTGTCCCTGGATGCGGGCGGGGGATAAGATGGCACGCGGATGACGCGGATTTCAGCGCGGATCACCGCGGGTGAACTCAAGATTGATGTTTTGATCCGCGTTCTTCCGCGCTCCGATCCGCGTCATCCGCGTGCCCCTGCCGGACTTCCCAAATGCGAATCGCGCCGTCGATCCTGTCCGCCGACTTCTCCCGGCTGGGCGAGTTGGTCCGCGAGGTGGAGGCGGCCGGGGCGGACCGGATTCATGTGGACGTGATGGACGGCCACTTCGTCCCGAACCTGAGCATGGGGGCGGTGGTGGTGAAGGGGCTGCGGCCCGTGACCAAACTGCCGCTCGAAGTTCACCTGATGGTCGAAGACCCGGGCCGGTTCCTGGACGGGTTCGTGCAGGCCGGGGCCGACACCCTGATCGTGCATCTCGAAGTTCTCGATGACCCCCGGCCGATGCTCCAGCACATCAAGGCCGGGCTCGGGAAGAAGGCCGGGCTGGCGTTCAACCCGGACGTGCCGGTGGCCCGGGTCGAACCGTACCTGCGGGACGCCGACCTGGCCCTGTGCATGACGGTGTTCCCGGGGTTCGGCGGTCAGGCGTACATCCCCGAAAGTACCGAGCGGGTGCGGCAGCTCCGGGCGCTGATCGAGCGGCACAACCCGGACTGCGAGCTGGAGGTGGACGGCGGGATCGAGCCGCACACGATCGGGCTGGCGGCCGGGGCCGGGGCCAACGTGTTCGTCGCCGGGACGGCGGTGTACGGGGCGAAGGGCGGACCGAGCCATGCGGTCCGCGAACTCAAAGGTCTCGCGGAACAAGCCCACGGGTAGCGGGTCGTATCAGTACCGCAGCTCCAGCCCCAGGTTGACGGACTGGGCCCAGAAGTCGGAGTTGGCGGCGTCCCGGCGGGCGGCCCCGACGGGGTTGACGCGGAACGGGTCGGCGGCCGACACCGGCGGGGCAGGGTCGATCACGTCCGGGCCGCGGGTCAGGTGGTTCAGGTACTGGAAGCTGTACCCGACGAAGAGCCGGCAGTGGTCGCCGAGCTGCCGGCCGAGGGTGACGCCGACCGCCGGCATCACCCCGAACCGGGTGTGGTCCCGCTCGCCGGTCAGCCCGGGGCGGGCGTAGAACCCGGCCGGGACGACGGTGCCGTTCACCCGGAACTTCCCCTCCAGCCCGGTGTCGGTGAACACGGTGCCGAACGCCACCTTCCCGGTCATCCCGGCATACCACGGCCCGGCCCGGACCTCGCCGGCCAGCCCGACCTGCCCGCCGTGGAACCCGTTGTCGGCCGACGCCTGGTCGCGGAACCGGACGATCTGGCCGCCCGGCCCGAGCCGCTTTCCGTACACCTCGAAGTCGTCGGCGACGTGGGCATACCGGTAGCCGGCCAGGGCGTCGAGTCGGGCATCGGCCGAGCACAGGAGGTTCCGCCGGACGTTCACGTCGGCCGACGCGAACCGGGTGTTCAGCCCGGCCTGGAACGCCCCGGCGTATCCGCCGCCCGGATCGGAGAGCGGGAAGTTACCCTCGGCCGTCGGCAGGTACAGCCCGACGCCCGGCGGGAAGAGTGTGGTTCCGGTCCCGCCCTGGGAAAGGTAGAAGAAGCTGGCGTCGACGCCGTGCAGGTGCTGCTCGTCGAGCCACAACCCGGCGGCGAGGCCGAGCCCGGCGCGGAACGGAGCCCCGGCTCGTTGGCCGCCGTAGCCGATCGGCCCGGCCGGGCCGCCGACCCCCACCAGCCGGGGGACGTTGGCCCCCCGGGTCCAGCCGAGGGCCAGGTCCGGGGCGACCCAGAACCGCCCGTCCGGGCCGCACACCGGATCGGGGTCGCGGTCCCGCTCGGGGGCCCGGTCGGGCAGGTAAAAGTAGCCGTGGTCGTACTCGCCGGCCGGGCCGCGGTAAGCCGGACGGGGCACCTCCGGGCCGGGGACGGGCAACAGCGGCGGGAGTTCGGTCGGCCGGTCGCCGTCTTGCGGGCGGACCGCCGGGGCGGTTGCCAGGACGGCGGCCAGCGCGAGGGCGGGCCCGTAGCCGGTGCGGCGGGTCATCGCGTCCTCGTGGGGCGGGGCGTGGTCCGACGCCGGCCGGTGGCGGCCGGATACTATCGGCCCGGGCCGCGGTCCGACTGGAGTTGGCGGCCGCGTGCGGACGAATCGGTTGGGTGGGGCACGACTTCCGCCCGGGGGCCGCCGGATGACGCTGTGGCTCGACGAACTGGTTCGGCTGGCCCGGGCGGTGTTCGCCCCCGCCCGCCGGGATACACTCACCCCGGTCCCGCTGTCGGGGGGAGGTAGGATGGTCCGTCGGGCCGGGGTGTTGGTCGTCGCACTGGCGGTCCTCGCGGGGGCGGGGTACGCCGGGTACGCCCTCCTCTGGCAGGAGTCGCCCCCGCCACAGGTCGAACCGCCGAAGGTGGTGGACGCGGGCGACCGGCTGCCGACGGCCGACGAGTTCGCCGAGCTGGCCCGGACCGACCCGGTCGGCATGCTCCAGGCCGGGCTGACCCGGTACAAGCGGGAGGTGAAGGGCGGGTTCCGGGCCGTCCTGCACAAGCGGGAGCGGATCGGCGGCACCCTCCACCCGCCCGAGCGGGTGCGGATCGCGGTCCGGAATGACCCGCTCGCCGTCAGCATGATCTGGGAGGAGGGCGCCCGGAAGGTGTTCGGGTCGGCCCCGGTTGCCGCCCTCTACCCGTACACGGACGGCAAAGCGGACCCGCCGAAGGTGGACCCGCCAGCGATGGCCGCCTGGCGGCCGGACGCGTTGCTCGAGGTCGGGCGGTGGCGACACGTCGAGGTGAAGGGTAGCTCGGCCCGGGACGCCGCCCGGTATTGCATCACCGACTCGGGCTTCGAGCCGGCCATGCTCCGCACCCACGCGGCCTGGAAGCAGGCGAAGGACCGGGGCGACCCGGCCCCGGCCTACCTCGGGCTGCGGCCGGTGCCCGAACTCGGCGGCCGGCCCTGCCACGTCGTCCGCCGAGCCTGCCCGAAGACCGAGGCCGACAGCTTCGCCCTGGACGAGGCCCGGCCGACCGACCCCCGGAGGGTGGCCCGGGACGGGTTCGACGAGGTTACGATCCTGGTCGATGCCGAGACGTGGTTGCAGACCGGAACGGTGCTGAAGAAGGCGAACGGCGACCTGGTCGGCGAGTACCACTTCCGAGACGTGGAGCTGTTCCCGGACCGGATGCCGGACGTGCCGTTCGCCGTCGCCACGATCAAGGCCGTGCCGGCAGCGAAATGAGCGCGGACCGTCGTTACCCGCCTGTCACGTGCCGAACGGCCGCGGCCAGCTCCTCCGGCCGGAAGGGGCGACGGAGGGTTGCGGCTCGGCCCGCGGCCGGCGGGGGTTCACCGGTCGGCCCGATGAGGACCACGAGCGGCATGTCCGGGTCGGTGTGGTGGAGGACGTCGAGCAGCCCGCAACCGGTCGCCCCGGGCAGGTCCACGTCGACTACCGCCACCCGCAGCTCGTCCCGGCGCTGGTCGTACAGCTCCAACCCCTCGGCCCCGGTCCCCGCCACGACCGCCTCATACCCCTGGTTCTCCAGGGTGGCCGCCACGACCTCCCGCCGGAACGGGTCCGCGTCGGCCACCAGGGCAACCCCCCGGCCCGGGCGGTCGGCCGGCACCGCCGCGGGCCGGGGGTCGTCCGCCGGCCACAGAACCCGGATCGTCGTCCCCCGGCCCGCGGCGGTATCGACCGCGATCCCGCCGCGGTGCGACCGTACGATCCCGAGGACCGCGGCCAGTCCGAGCCCACGCCCGGGGAACCGGGTGGAGAAGAACGGGTCGAACATCCGGTCCCGGACTTCGGGCGTCATCCCCTCCCCAACGTCGGCGACTTCAAGGACGGCGTACCGGCCGGGCCACGGTGGGAGCCGGAACCCGTCCGTCGGGTCGTCCGGACGGACCTCCGCGGCGGCCGTCCGGACCGTGACCGGCCGGCCGTCGCGGCTCGCCTCGGCGGCGTTCGTCACCAGGTTCACCAAAACCTGACGGACCAGCCCCGGGTCGGCCCGGACCTGCGGCAGGTCGGCGGCCAGGTCGAGCCGGACCGTGACTTGACCGCCGGCCGGCCCGGTCAACAGAGGGGCCGCCTCCCCGACCACCCGCGACAGGTCGGCCCGGCCGGCGGGCGGGCAACCCCGCCCGGCATACGCGAGCATCTGCCGGCAGAGCCGGGCGGCCCGGTCGCATGAAAGCTCGATCTCGTCCAGGTGGGCGTCGGCCGGGGAGCCGGGGCCGGCCGTCCGCCGGGCCAGGGCCGCGCTACCGAGTACCACCGTCAGGATGTTGTTGAAGTCGTGGGCGATGCCCCCGGCCATCACCCCCAACCCCTCCCACCGCTGGGCGTCGGCCAGCCGCCGGTTCAGCACCCCCCGCTCGGCCTCGGCCCGCTTCCGGTCGGTAACGTCGGCCGTCACCCCGACCAGCCGGGCGGGCCGGCCGTCGGGCCCGGGGAAGACCTGCCCGCGGGTGGCGAACCACCGTTCACCGCCGTCGGCGGCCGGCACCCGCCCGCGGTACTCCCACTGGAACTCACCGCCCTCCGCGATCGCCCCCGCGGCCGCCCGCCGGACGGCCGGCATGTCGTCCGGGTGGACGGTCTGCTCGGCCCCGGCCGGCGAGTCGTAGGTCACCTCGGGCGGAAGCCCGTGGAAGGCCGCGAAGTCGGCCGACATCGCCCCGCGGTTGGCCGCCAGGTTCCACTCCCACCCGATCATCCCGGCGGCGGCCAGGGCCGTCCGGAGCCGGGCCTCGCTCCGGGCCGACGCCTCGACCGCCGCCTTCCGCTCGGTCACGTCCAGGACGAGGGAGAGGATGGAGACCAGCCGGCCGGCGTCGTCGAGCAGGATCGAGTTGTGCCACTCGCACCAGACGACCGCCCCGGCCCGGGTGTAATTCCGGTTGACCAGTACGGACCGCGGACGCCGCAGGGCGGCGATCTCCCGCATCAGCCGCTCGACCGCTACCGCGTCGTCGTCGTGGACCAGCCGCCAGTCGGCCGGCCGCTTGCCGACGACCTCTGCGGCCGGCCAGCCGAAGATCGCCTCGGCCTGCCCGGTCCACCGGACCACCCGAAAGTCGGCGTCCCACTCGATGACGGCGAGGGGGGTGTTCTCGAGGTGTGCGGCCAGTTCGCGGTCGGCGCGGGACGGGGTGCCGGGGGGCGGCTCGGCCGGCATGCGGGTCTCCGGGCGGGCGTGGCCGGGCGGAGCGTGCGAAATCGACGCGGACGCGGGAGATTATATGAGGTGCGTCTGCACGTCGGGAAGTGGTCGGTCAGCCGGCTGCCAACCGGGCGGCTGCGACGTCGCACAGCCCGAGCAAGTGGTCCTTCGCCCGCGGCATCTCGAACCGCCCGACCCGCTCGACCCAATCGCGGGTTTCGGCCACCAGCCGGGCCAGCCGCGCGGCGGCATCGGGGTGGCGGGGCAGGGGAATCCCACCCGGCCGGAGTAGCGCCGGTGACGTGTGGGCAAACCCGGCCACGCCCGGCCCCGCGTACCGGGCCGCGATCCAACCCGGTTCCGCCGGGATGATGGCCTCCACCTCCCCCGACCTGGCCGCCACGACCGACCCGTTGTGAACAATCTCGATCGCCCCGGGGACCTGTGCGGAGCGGACGGCCGCCCGGACGCGCACCTCGCCGGTCGCATCCACCACCTCGCCGGGTCCGCGGCCGGCGACATCGAGCGACAGGAACGGGCCGTCCGTCACGACCGTCCGGCCGGCCCGGACGGCTTCGATCCATACCCGGTATCTGGGCGCCTCGCCGGGCGTCAGCCGGGCGTAGGTTCGGACGGCTCCGACAGCCACCCGGTTCGAGTCCTTGCCGCTCCCGCCGGCCAGCGGGACCGGGAACCCCGCGTTCCAGAGCCGGTAGACCCACGGCAACAGCGGCTGCGGCCGGGGGGCGGGGTCCACCTCGATCGCGTCGATCTTCCCGAGTATCGCCGCGACCAGCGCCTCGCCGCCGACCAGCCCGCCGGCCGGCCGGAACGCATCGACCCAGACCGCCAACCCGCCCTTGCGGTGGCACTGGTCGCACCAGTCGCTCACCGACCAGTCGTCCGGCTCGTCGCCGCCGAAGGCGAGCGGGTAGACCGGCCGGTGGGCATTCAGAAGCCCGACCTTCCCCAGCGCCGGGTGGGCGTTGAGCGTGTTGACCACCACCACCCGACCTTCGGCTTCGAGGGCGGGCCGCTGGCCGCTGAAGGCGTCGAGCTGCGGGGCCGTCGGGTAGGCGGTGCCGTCGTGGATGCTCGGGAAGTCTTGGGCGCACGCCAGTAGGTTCACGACATCGAGGTCTTCGGCAGCCCCTTCGAGTAGGGCCGCGTGGGGAGTCAGGAAGTGGCAGCGGGTGTCGCCCGGCACCCAGCCCTCGGCCCGCACGTCCGAGGTGCGGGTCATCGTGAACCGCAGGGCCATCTGACCCGGCCCGAGCGTGACCGGCTCGTCGAGCGGGGCGTACTCGGGACCCTTCGCCGCCCGGACCCGGAGCGGCACCCCGGCCGGCAGCCGGACCTCACACGAGCCGTCGACGTACCACCACGCCTCCCGGCCGAGCATCAGGTGCCCGCCGACGGCCTCGTTCCGGCCGGTCGGGAAGTCGGCGAACCGACCCAGCGGCGGGAACGCCGACCCGTCCGTGCCGCTGATTCGCAGCCGCACGGGCGTGGGCTTGCCGGTGGCTGCATCATTTATCCGCAGGTGAAGGGCGAGCATCGGGGCCTCCGGGGGTATCTCCCTCCCCCCCATTTTTCTGCGGACGCCACGGCTTCGACCGTAAACTGTTTTCCTGTAATAGGTTGTGACCTGCTAGTGGTCGATCGTGCCGGGATCACCCGGCAACGGAGTCAGCCGGAACTACCCTCCGGCCAACCACTTCCGCCGTTCCTGTCCGTTGCTGCACCCGGCAACGACGAGCAGACCGGCCGCACGATCCCGTCCCGACCACTGGATGCGGGCGTCGAGTGGACTTATCTATATGTACATTAGTCTCCCGCCGGGCGAAGTCAAGTCTCCAGAAGTGTTTTTCCGTACACGTCACCGTGCGAGGGGTTCGGACTCCCGGCCGCCGCAGTCGCGGAGGGTGCGGCGGAACGCCTCGACCGCGGCCGGGAACAGGTCCGGGCCGGTGACGCCGCCGGTCGGGCCGCCGCCCCGCAGGTGCGGCTCCAAGACCGCGAAGCCCTTGTACCCGCGGGCGACGGCGTCGGCGATGCTGTGGGCGATCCGCCCGTCGCCGTGGCCCGCGAGGACGCCGTGGTGGTGGCCGGCGGCCGGCCCGCCCCGCTTCCAGTCCTTGATGTGGAAGTGGGCGGTGAACGCCTTCGTCTTCTCCCACGCCGCGACCGGGTCGTAGTCGCAGAAGGCGTAGTTGGCGGCGTCGTAGGCCGCCCGCAGGGCCGGCCTGTTCACCGCGGTCAGCAGGTCGAACACCCGGTCCGGCGAGTCGCCGTAGATGCGGTGCTCGTTCTCGTGGAAGAGGGTGACGCCGGCCGACGCCGCGAGGTCGGCCATTGCCCGCAGCCGGCGGATGACCTCGTCCCGATGCTGCGGCCAGTTCGCCGGGTCGAAGTTCGGGTCGTTGCCGGGTGGGTAGAAGGAGAAGACGCGGACGTTCTTCGTGCCGAACACCCCGCACAATTCGATCGCCCGCCTGAGCTTGTCCAGGTGTGGCTCGAACGGCGAATCGATCGCCACCTTGCCGACCGGTGAGCCGATGGCCGAGAGCCCGAACCCCTCGCCGTCGAGCAGCTTCTTGAACTCGCGGATTTGATCGTCCGTCAGGCTCAGCACGTTCGTGCCGTGGATCGACCGGAACTCGACGTGCCGGACGCCGCACGCCTTGAGCGTTTCGACCTGCTCGCGGGGGTCGGCGGAAATCTCGTCGGCGAATGCGCTCAGGGTAAACATGCGGCACCGGCTCGGGGGAGGGGTGCCGGTCGTTGTAGCGACCCGGCCGCCGGCGGTGATGGGGTCGGGGGCCTCGGTCGCTCACCCCTCGGTGGTCCCGCCCGCCGGGGTCGGGTCCGCCGCCTCGTCACCGCCGAACGGCAGCTCGCCGAACTGGGCGGCCAGGACGACGGCGACGGCGAGCGGGGCGAGGACCAGTGCCGCCCGACCGACGCGGGTGAGCCAGCCGGTCTGGCGGGACAGCTTGGGGACGAGGAACGGCAGGAGGGCCAGCGGGGCGAGGGCGACGAGCCAGTAGCAGGCGACCGGGAGTTTGGGCTCGTCGATCCCGAGCCGGCCGGCGAGCATCAGCACCGGAAGGGCGGCGACCCCGGCCGGGACGGCCCCGCTGCAATCCGCCCGGGCGACCCGGGCGACGATCGCGACCCCGGCCAGGGCCGACCCGACGACCACCGCCAGCTCCATCGCACTGGCCCAACTGTCGTACAGCAGCACCGCCCCGGCCGCGGTGCAGGCGGCGGCCTGGTACGCGGCGGCCTCCCCGCCCGGCGTGGACCGGGCGAGGCCGTCCCAGGCGGCCCACGACAGGAGCATCAGAGCCGGCAGGGCGTAGGGGACCCAGGGGAGGTCGGCGGCCGACTTGGGGACGAGCCAGCCGCTGGCCACCCCGACGGCCACCGCCCGGGGGAGCCAGACGACGAGGCTGACGACCCACCAGTACCGGTCTGACGTGATCCGCCCGACGAGGAGCCCGACCCAGCGGGAGACGAGGCCGGCCAGCACGAGGAGTAGACCGGCCGTCGCCAGACCCCGCCAAGCCGTCTGGTTGGGGGGTACGTCGTCCCACGGCCGCCAGGGGACGAGCCGGCCGGTGCCGGCCCAGTCGAGTTTCTCGAACGTGTAGTTGGCCCAGACGAACCCGACGACCACCCCGGCCGCCGCCCCGAGGGCCGCGGCCCATCGGCCGAGGCACAGGAACAGCAGGCAGACGAAGGCCGCCCCGCCGGCCGCCGGGAGGACGGCCTGCTTGAGGACGGGCAGGACTTGATCGGCCGGCGGGAGGGGGGGCATGGCACTGTACGGGAGGGCGAGGCTCCCGCCGAGCCGTCGCCAACAGACCGGCTCGGCGGGAGCCTCGCCCTCCCGAAACTCGCCTATTCCTTCTTGGCCTTCACTTCGAGCTTCAGGGCGACCTCGTCCTCGATCATCCCCTTGCCGTAGTTCATCCCCCAGTCGGACTTGGCGATCTTGAAGTTGCTGGACAGGGTCAGGGTGCCGCCGGCGGCGGACGCTTTCGCCGGGATGGTGACCTCGTGGGTCTTGCCGAGCATGGTCAGGTCGCCGGTGATGGTGTACCCCTTGTCCGTCTTCTCCACCTTGGTGGACTTGAACGTCGCCTTCGGGTTGTCCTTGACGGCGAAGAAGTCGGGGTTCTTCAGGTGGGCGGTCAGCTTCTCGTTGTCGCTCCACAGCGAGGTGGTGTCGATGTCGACCTCGATCTTCAGCCCGGTCAGGTCGGACCCGTCGGCGGTGGCCTTGCCGGCCAGCTTCTTGAACCCGCCGGTGTGCTTGCCGTTCTTCTTGGCCCCGACGAAGGTGATCTTGGTGTTGTCGCCGGTCAGGGCGTAGGTGTCGGCGGCGGCCGCCTGGGCGGCGGCCAGGGCGACCAGCCCGGCGACGAACAGGGCACGACGCATGGGGGAACTCTCCAGGCACGAGGGGGGACGAACGGGACCGACAGCCGTTGTACCCGATACCCGGCCGGAAAACGACGGCTTACACGGAATTCATCCGCGGTTCATGCCTGGGCCGGCCAACCGACAGATGAGCGGGGACGGGCTCGGCGACGCCCGGGTCGCGTCGGTGGAGCGCGGCCGTCCCGGCCGCAGCGGGCCGGAGGCCCGCGCTCCGGAAGACCGCGACCGTGCAACGCCTCAACCCCGCCCGCCCGGGCTACGGCTGTTGGCCGGCCTCGGCGGCCGCCCCGACCACGGCCATCCGTGCGACGGATCGCCGGCCGGCTTCGACCGCGAGCGCCCGTTGCAGGCTCTCCCCGTAATCCCGCTCCTCGTCCGGGGTGAAGGTCGAGAAGAAGGTGCAGGGGACGACGCCGGCCCCGCACTGGCGGGCCCAGACGAGCCGGCCGTCGCGGGCCGCGAGGTAGGTCTCGCGGTTCCCTTCGACGTACAGGGCCGTGGTGTACGGGTCGTGGTGAATGAGGTGGGTCGGCGGGTGCTTGGTGATAACCGCGTCGATCGGGTCGCCGGGGCGGACGGTCTCGTCGGCCAACTCGGCGACGACGGGGCTGGCCGACTCCCGGCGGGTGGCCGCGACACGTTCCGACTGGTTGTACGTCCGGCGGAGCCGGTCGCGGTCGAGGACGAGCCAGACGGTCAGCCCGACCGCGCCGACGACGGCCCCGGCCGCCGCCAGCCGCCCGAGGAGTCGGTACCGGTCGGTCGTGGTCGGCACGACTGCCTCCGCTCCCGTTCGGTCGAGTCACACTACCGGTCCTGCTGTTGACGCCAAGCGGCGAGGTCAGCCGCCCGGGCCTTCTGGTAGCCGTCCTCCCACTCGGTCCACGCCGCTTCGGTCGGGCCGGCGAAGTAGACGGTGTCCCCTTCGCAGCTTTCCCCCTGAGCCCGAACGAGCCTGCCCCGCTCGGCAACCACGATGACCCGGCTGAGGCTCCTGGGGTAGTGGCCGTTGGCGTAAACCGCGGTGGTGAACGGGCCGTGGTCGAAGACGACATCCGGCTTGTGCTCGGCGAGTAGGCCGGCGATGCCGTCGCCGTACCGGAACCTGCCGGCCGCCAGTTCGCGGTACAGACCGCGGCCGTGCTGCCGGAGGTGTTCGAGTTTACTCCGGTTTTCCTGGTCATTTGGGACGTAGAACGGTGGTCGCGGGCCGGACAGTTCGGCCGGGGCTTCCGATTGCGTGAGCGCGGCCGGTGCGGTCGTTAACCACCGGCTAGCCGCCGGGGCGACCAGCCACCCGGCCATCGCCAAGCCGGATGCCGACCACGCCGCCAGCCCGATCCACGCCCCAGCCGCACGACGAGACATGACCGCACCTGGCGTCACGCCTTCTTCCGGCCGACCACCTTGAGCTGCACCTTGTCGGCCACGAACGTCTTCTCGCCGTGGCCGGGGAAGCGGATCTTCACCCGCCGCAGGGCCCCGAACCCGCTCACGTCCGTCACCTGCCCGAGCCCGTACTCGCCGTGCTGGACCAGCACCCCGGCCGACAGCCCGGCGTCCGGCGGGTCGGGGATGGTCGGCGAGAGGGACGACGACGGCCGGGCCGGGAGTGGCGGCCGGGCCCCGGTATCGGCCCAGCCGCGGGCGGCCGGACCGACCCGCGACCGCCACTCGTCGGCCGCCGTCCGGGCGATGTTCTTGGACGCCGACGCATCGACCTGTTCCACCTCCGGCGGCAGCTCCCGGAGGAAGCTACTCGGGATGGCGTAGTTCATCTGGCCGCGGAACTCCCGCAGCCGGGCGTGGCACAGGTACAGCTCCTTCATCGCCCGGGTCATGCCGACGAAGCAGAGCCGGCGTTCCTCCTCGATGTCCTCGTCCTTCCCCAGGCTCCGCTCGTGCGGCAAGAGCCCTTCTTCGACCGCCAGGATGTAGACGACGGGGAACTCCAGCCCTTTCGAGGAATGGAGGGTCATGACCGAGACGTGGTCGGCGGCCTCGTCCCAGCCGTCGGTGTCGGAGGAGAGCGCGATGCCTTCGAGAAACTCGGGGAGCCCGCGGTCCGGGTTGTCGTCGTGGAACTGCTTGGCGGCCGTCACCAGTTCCTCGATGTTGGCCAAGCGTTCCGCGTCGGCCTCGTCGGCCGACTCGCGGAGCATGGCGGCGTAGCCGGTGCGGTCGATGACGAGGCGGATCAGGTCCGGCGGGGGCAGGTCGAGCTTGGCCCGGAGGTCGGCGATGAGGCGGGCGAAGTCACGGAGGCCGCTGGCTCCCTTCCCCTTGATTTCGGGAATCTGGGCCACCTTCCCGGCGGCTTCGAGCAGCGTGATTTCCTGGTCGGCGGCGAACCCCTGGAGCTTGTCGAGCGACACCTTGCCGATCCCGCGGCCCGGCTCGTTGACGATCCGCAGGAAGCTGACCGAGTCGGCCGGGTTGATGAGCAGCCGGAGGTAGGCGATGACGTCGCGGTTCTCCTTCCGCTCGAAGAAGGCGAGGCCCTTGACGATCTGGAACGGGACGCCGTGCTTGACGAAGGCGGATTCGAGCGACCGAGTCAGGGCGTTGATCCGCAGGAAGATGGCGTGGTCGCGGTAGCGGAACCGGCCGGCCTTGACGGCTTCCTTGATGCGGACGACGACGCCCTCGGCCTCGTCCAGGCCGGTGTCGTAGCCGACGACCCGCACCGGTTCGCCGGCCGGGTTGTCGGTGACGAGGCTCTTCTTCTTCCGCTGCTTGTTGTGGTCGATGAGGACGCTGGCCGCCCGGAGCACGTCCGGGGTGCTCCGGTAGTTCCGGTTCAGGGTGATGACCCGGGCGTCCGGGAAGTCCCGCTCGAAGTCGAGGATGTTCTTGATGTCCGA
>JAIEQO010000689.1 GCA_019747655.1 Gemmataceae bacterium
GGCCGGGGCCGGGGCGTCGGCCGGCAGCACCGGGGACGGCTCGGTCACGTCGACCGGGGAGCTGTGCTCCCGGGTCTCGTCGACCGCCGGGCGGGGCGCCTGCGGGCGGGCCGGCTGGGCGACCTCCTTCACCGGGTCGTCCGTGGGGATGACGGTGAAGTTGCTCTTGCAGTTCGGGCAAGTCGCGCTCGACCCGACGGCCGACTCCGGCGCCCGGACCCCGCCGGCCCGGCAGTACGGACACAAGGCAACGATCGGCATGAGGCACCGACGGGAGGGGGTCTGCGGCCGCACCGACGTGAACGGCAGGTGTGATTTTATCCGACCCGCGGGCCCCGCCGCAAGCGGGCGCCCCGAACGCGACCGGGCCGGCGTGCGGCGGGTCAGCCGATGTCCTGCCCGGGGAAGAGGCTGCTCAGGTCGATGTTCGACCCGCCGTTGGCGGTCGGGTTGGTGGCGGCCGGGCGGTCCGGGTCGACGAACTGGCCGGCGTCGAACGACTGGCCGGTCACCCCGTCCGGGGCGGTCACCGGGGCGACCAGGACCGGCTGGACGCCGTTCGCCGCGGCCGTCCCGGTCGACACCCGGATGCCCGCCCGGCTGTTCCCGTCCCCGGCCACGAACGTGCCCATCGACGCCCCGCTGTTCGGGTCGAAGAACCCGACCACCGGGCCGGCCCCCGGCCCCAGGGCGGTGACGATCGTCTGCCCCTTGGACGCGAACACCTTGCCGGCGTCGACCGACACCCCGCCGCGGAGCTTGTCGTCCCCGGCGAAGAAGTTCTGGAGGACGACGTTCCGCTTCAGGTCCAGGAGCGTCACCCGCGGGCCGCCGGTGTCCCCGGCCCCGACCAGGGCCTGGGCGTACCCGAGCCCGACCACGTCGGCCAGCCGCAGGTACAGCCCGCCCCGGAAGGTCGGCTCGAACACCATCACCCGCCGGACCACCTGCCCGGTGGCCGGGTCGATCAGGACCAGGGCCGGGGCCCCGCCCTCCCGGGCGGTCGCCACCACGTCCTGGTCGCCGTCCCCGTCGAGGTCGGCCACGGCCGCCCGGACCCCGCCCAGGAACCCGTCCTCGAACACCTTGACGGTGGACCGGACCGACCCGTCGGCGTTCCGGATGGTGACCGTCGGCAGGGTCCCCGGGGCCGATCCGACGACCGTGACCGGGCCGGTGTTCGGGTTCGGATTCGGGTTCGTCCCGGGGTCGGTCGCCGGGGCCGGGTCGACCCGCAGGCGGACGAGCTGGGTGTCGTAGTTGTCCCGGGTGTCGCCGGCCGATGTCTGCCGGACCCCGACGGCGAACTCGGCCGTCCCGGTGAAGTTGGCGTTCGGGGTGATCGTCACCCGGCCGTTGGCGTCGACCGTCGCCGTCACGTTGGTCGGGTTCCCGGTGAACAGGAGCGTCCCGCTCCCGTCCCGGGCGGTGCCGCGGACGACGACCGTGACCGGGTTGCCGTCCACGTCCAGCGTCGGGACGGTGAACGACACCGGCTTGCCGGCCGTGGTCGTCTGGTCGGGGACCGGGGTGGTGATGAACGGCTTGCTGTCCACCCCGTCGTCGACCGACGTGACGGTGACGGTCTGGGTGGTCGGCCCGGTCCCGTCGTTGGCCGTGACCGTCACCCCGGCCGTCCCGGTGAACCCGTTCTGCGGGGTCAGCTTGACGACCGCGTTCTCCTGGTCCTGGAAGACGGCCGCCCCGACGATCGTGACCGGGTTGGTCGGGCTGGACCCCGGGGCGTTGGTGGTGATGATTTTCTGGAACGTGTCGAACCCGTCGGTCAGGAGGCCGACGATCGAGTGGTTGAAGTTCAGGTTCTGGGGCCGGCCGGAGAGCGGCTGGTCGATGTCGGTGATGAAGAACTGGCTGTCGTTGTTGTCGTCCCCGGCGTTGGCCATCGCCACCACACCGTAGCTCGAGAACGTGAAGTCCCGGTTGTACTCGTCCGGCAGGTCCGGGAGGGGGGAGCCGCCCTGCCCGTCCCCGTTGGGCGACCCGCCCTGGATGACGAAGTTGTCGATGATCCGGTGGAACAGCTTGTTCGCGTAGAACCCGGAGTTGACCAGGTCGACCAGCCGCTGGGTGGCCTGGGGGGCGGCCGTCTCGAACAGCCGGATGGTCAGGCTGCCGGAGAACGGCACCCCGTCCCGGTCGGTCCCGGTCACGTCGAGCCGGATGCTCCGGCCGCCGGAGACGATCTCGGCCTTGACCCCGGCGTTGTTCGACGCGACGGTCGTGGTGACGGCCCCGGCCGGGGTGTTGGTCACCGTCACCGGCAGGTAGGTCGGCTTGTCGTTGGAGATGTTGGCCAGCCCGGGGACGGCCGGGTCGAAGATCGGCCGCAGCAGGACGGCCGGGACCTCGCGCTCTTCGAGCCGTTCGCAGGCAAGGCGGGCGGCCGGGCGGCGGGGGGTGTTCGGGGAGCGGCGGCGGGGCACCGGCAACCTCCTGGGTGCGACGGCGGAATCCGGACCCGGCCGGGGCGGCGGGGTGTCCGCGAAGGATACATACCCGGTTCCGGGTATCCTGTAGACGATCCAGGGGGCGGAAAAGGTGCAGCCGGGGCGGAAAATCCGGCGGCCCCGGCACCACCGCCCGGGGCGACCGACACGGCCGCCCGCCCGGGTTCTCGTTTGTTTGGTTCGGCAACCCGCACACCCTGCGACCGAACCAATAAACCCGGTCGGATCGGCGACCGACCGGACAAGCCGAGGGCGTCCGATCCGGCTCATCCATCAATCTTTTCCGCCTCCCGCTTCACGTAGTCCTTGAACGCCCCCATGTTGTAGGAGATGAACAGGAACGCATGATGGAGGGCCTGGTACGTCTCGTCCTCGGGGTCGTCGGCGTAATCCTTCCGGAGGGCGTACAGGCGGGCCAGGAGCTGGTCGGCGGTCGGCACGGGTGGGTCTCCGGAACGGAAGACCCCACCCCCTAACCCCCTCCCCCGCGGGGGGAGGGGGGACCAGACAACGGCTTTGTCCCCCCTCCCCCGCGGGGGAGGGGGTTAGGGGGTGGGGTCCCCTCATCTTACCCGCCTTGACGGCCGCCGGCCGGGGGTGCTACGGTCCCGGCCCCGCCCGGACGGCGGGGTGCCCCCGGCCCGGACGCCATGCTCAAGCGAACCAGCCAGCCGCTGACCGCCTGGTTCCTGCTGTGGGACCTGGGGCTGACCGCCGGCGGCTGGCTCGGGGCGTACTGGGCCCGGTTCGAGGCCGGGCTGATCCCGATCTTCCGGCCCGTCCCGGAGTTCCGCCAGTACGTCGACAACCTCCCCCTCGTCCTGGTCCTGGCCGTCGTCTGCTACCGGCTGGCCGGGATGTACGAGGTCCACCGGCTGCGACGGTTCCGGGAGGAACTCGGGGCGGTCGCCCGGGGGGTCGGGCTGATGGCCCTGGCCGTCATGGCCACCAGCTTCGCCCGCCACGCCCAGTACGAATCGCGGGCCGTGATGGTGCTGTTCACCGCCGGGGTGCTGGTCGGGGTGGTGGCCGCCCGGCGGGCCGGTTGGTCGGCCGTCCGCCGGCTCCGCAGCCGGGGGGTGAACCAGAGCCACGCCCTGATCGTCGGGACCGGGCGGCTGGCCCGGCGGACGGCCCGGACCCTCCGAAAGGTGTCGTGGACCGGCATCCGGACGGTCGGGTACGTCGAGGACCCGGCCGCCCGCGGCGGCACCCCCGACCTGCCGCTGGTCGGGCCGATCGCCGACCTCGCCGAGCTGGTCCAGAAGCACCACATCGAGCACGTCTTCATCGCCCTGCCGCTGAACCGGTACGCCGACGCCCGGCGGGTGTTCGACGTACTCTCCCAGACCGTCGTGGACGTGCGGCTCATCGCCGACGTGCCGGCCCTGAGCGGGCTGTCGCTGACGACCACGAGCCTGCACGGGATGACGGTGATCGGGCTGCGGGAGAGCCCGCATCACGGGCTGAACGTGGTGGTGAAGCGGGCGATGGACGTGCTCCTGTCCGGCGTCGGGCTGGTCGTACTGTCGCCGCTGCTGGCCCTGCTGGCGGTGCTGGTGAAGCTGTCGAGCCCGGGGCCGGTGCTGTTCCGGCAGGAGCGGTGCGGGCTGAACGGCCGGCCGTTCCGGATGCTCAAGTTCCGGTCGATGCGGGCGGACGCCGAGGCCGGGGGCCCGCGGATGACGGCGGCCAACGACGACCGCCGGACCCGGCTCGGGGTGGTGCTGCGGGCGACCAACCTGGACGAGCTGCCGCAGTTGTGGAACGTCCTGATGGGGGACATGAGCCTGGTCGGGCCGCGGCCGGAGCAGCCGGTGTACGTCAGCCGGTTCCGCCGGTCGATCCCGAACTACATGGCCCGGCACGCGGTCAAGGCCGGGCTGACCGGGTGGGCCCAGGTGAACGGGTGGCGGGGGAACTCGTCGCTCCGCAAGCGGGTCCAGTTCGACCTGTACTACATCACCCACTGGAACCCGCTGTTCGACATCCGCATCCTGCTCCTGACCGTCTGGCGGATGCTCTTCGACAAGCAGAAGCACGCGTACTGACCCGGGGCCCAGGTGCCAGGGGTTCGCACCCCTGGCTAGCGTCGGTCGCCGCTCCGCGGCTCCGGGCGGTTCGGGGTCTTGGAGTCCCGGAGGGACGACCGCCGGTAGCCAGGGGTGCAAACCCCTGGCACGGATGTACTCACCCCGCGTGCCGCTTCGGCCGCGAGCGGATGTCGAACAGGCCGAAGATTTCGTCCTCGGTCAGGCCCATCGTGGCCGGCTTGTCGGCCGCCCGGCCGGTAACGGCGAGGCCGTTGATCCTGTAGTCTCGCTTGATCTCCTCGCCCGTCCGCCGGCGGACGTCCTCCGCAGGCGGGGACATCCGGGCCTCGTCCCGAGCGGCGCCCGACTGCCGTTCCCCCGTAGGTCGGCCGCTCGCCGCCGGCGTCGGGTTCTCCGGGGGGTGACGCCGGGCCGTGCCAGTTCCGCAACGGCCCGGCGTCAGGGGGCGGCCCTGCCGACCCCCAGCGCGTCGGCCACCCGGTTGATGTAGTTGAACCACGCCGCGATCAGCGTAATCTGCAGGACCCCCACGTCGTCGAACCCGACGGCCCGCAGGCGGTCGAGGTCGTCCGGCGTCAACTTGTACGCCGCCCGCGTGAGCCGGACCGCGAAGTCGAGCATGGCCCGGTCCGCGGCGGGGAGGTTCGCCGTCGTGTAGTCCCGCCGTAACTCGGCGGCGAGTTCGTCGTCCAGGCTGGCCCGGCGGAGGAACTCGATGTGGCTCTCCGTTCAGTAGAAGCAACTGTTCTCCACCGACACCACCGCGGCGATCATCTCCTGCTGCCGCCGGGTCAGCCCGAGCCCCGGCCGGAGCAGGGCGGCCAACCCGGCCATGATGTGCCCCATCGCCTCGGGGATCAGGCTGTGGGCGGCGACGATGCTGTCGGCCCCGCCGTCGGGCCGGACGAGCGACGGGGCCGGGGGGCCGGCGTACTCGGCCGGGTACATCGCCCGCAGCGAGTCGTACACGCGCCTCAAGTCGTCGTCCGCCTGGTCGTACGGTATCGTCTTGATCCAGGTCATGTGCAGCTCCCCCAGACGGGTCGTCGTAATCGACTACGACCTCGGCCAATCGACCCGACCACTCATCCCCCGGCGAGCTGCAGTGTTTCGAGCAACTCGCCGCGCAGGTCGAGGAACGCGCGGTCGTTGCGGTGCCGCGGGCGGTCCAACGTCACCCCGATCACCCGGTCGACCCGCCCCGGGCGCGGCGTCATGATGGCGATCCGGTCGCACATGTAGATCGCCTCGTCGACGTCGTGCGTGACCAGCACCATCGTCGTCCCGCGGGCGACCCACAGCTTCAGGAGTTCGTCCTGCATCCGCATCCGGGTGAACTGGTCGAGCGCGCCGAGCGGCTCGTCCAGCAGCAGCACGCGGGGGTGGTTGACCAGGGCCCGCGCCAAAGCTGCCCGCTGGGCCATGCCGCCCGAGAGCTGGTGCGGGTAGGCGTCGGCGAACTCGGCCAGCCCGGCCAGCGCCATGAACTCGTCGACCTCGTGCCGGTGTTCGCGGAGCACGCCCCGCGCCACCAGCCCCGCCTGGATGTTCTTCCGGACCGTCAGCCAGGGGAACAAGCTGTGGTCCTGGAACATCAGCCCGCGCTCGGCGTTCGGGCCGCGGATCGGCTCGGACCCGGCGAGGATCTCGCCCGCCGTGGGGGCGTCGAGTCCGGCGAACAGCCGCAGGAGGGTCGATTTCCCGCACCCGCTCGGGCCGACCAGCGCGATCATCTCGCCCGCGGCCACCTCCAGCGACACGCCGTCCAGGGCGACGACGGTCGCGCCGTTCGCCGCCTGGAATGTCTTCGTCACGTCCCGCACCGACAGGGGGGCGCCGTCGGGGGGGCGGGGCGTCACCACTTCAGCACCCCCTTCTGCCACGACAGGACGTAGTCCCGCACCTTGAACAGCAGACTCATGATCGCCGAGAAGAACACCGCGCTGATCAGCAGCGTGGCATAAACCTTCGCGTACTCCATGTACCCCCGCTGCCAGTTCATGTACCACCCGAGGCCGTCCGGGACGCCGACCACCTCCGCCACGATCAGCGACAGGAACGACGCCCCGAGGCCCATGAACAACCCGAGGAAGATGTGCGGCATGGCCGCGGGGATCGCCACCCGGAAGACCAGGTAGGCCGGCCCCGCCCCGAGGGTGCGGGCCACGTCCAGGTAGGACAGCCGGACGTTCGCGATCCCCGACGACGTCAGGATCGTGACCGGGAACCAGACGGCGAACGCGATCAGCAGGACGCCGCACGGGAACGGGTCCTTCCAGAGGGCGAAGGCGAGCGGGATGAGGGCCGTCGCCGGGACCGGGCCGACGAACTTGACGAGCGGCATCGCCCAGTACCGCACCCCCGGGAACCACCCGATCAGCACCCCGCACGTCACCCCCGCGGCCGCCCCGGCGAGGTAGCCCGCCCCGAGCAGTTGCAGCGAGTGCCAGGCGCACCGGGCGAGCGTCCGCCGGTCCTCGATCAGGGCCCCGAGCACCTCGTCGGGGCCGGGGAAGAACGGCTGGTGGAGCCAGTCCAGCTTCACCGTCACGACTTCCCACACGCACAGGAGTGCCGTCGCCCCGGCCACGAGCGGCGCGAAGTACAGGATCGTGGCGCGGGACCACGCCGCGACGGCGGAGAGCCCGGCGGCGAACAGGGACGCCGCGACGACCGCCAGCAGCAGGACCGGGTACGGGTGCTGCCAGGCGGGCACCGCCGCCAGCCAGGTCAGCGGCTCCTCCTGCGTGTTCGGCATCAATCGGTGGACCGCCAGCGCCACCCCGCCCACGACCGCCGGGGACAGTGACCGGACCGGGGCGGTAGACCGCGACGCCATCAAGCATCTCCTGCACCTGCGGCGAGCGGCCGCAACCTTACTCGATGCAACAGCGGGTGCAGCACACGCAGCGGCCGGACCCCGGCGGGCCGAACAGGGCCGCGAACCGGTCCGCCGGCAGCCGCACCGCCCCCCCGCCCTCGACCCGGTCCACCGCCTGGGCCACCACCCACTCGTCGTTCACCCCCTCCAGGTCGAGCCACGCTCGCTTCGCCAGGGCGGCCCCGTTCGTCGACTCGCTCAGCAGCTTCGCCTTCTTCATGTCCTCGGCCGCCCGCTCGACACTCACCTTGCCCCGCGCCACGCCGGGGATGTAGCTCAGCCCCGCCAGCGCCTGCGTGTTGATGTCCACCGACGCCGCGATGTACTTCTTCTCGACCCCGAGTTCGGCCGCGGCCTTCGGGTTCTCCTGCACCCACTTCGCCGCCTTCAGAATGCCTTTGGTCACCTTCGCCGCCGACCCGGGGTGCTTCTTGGCGAACGCCCCGTTGACCACGACGACGCAGCAGTACTCGTCGGCGTAGGGCTGGTCCTTCGCCTGGTCCGCGATCGTCTTGGTGATGCCCTTGCCGTCGAGGATCGTGCCGATCGGGTCCGACGTGGCGACGGCGTCCAGCTCGCCCTGTTCGAGCCGCTGCCCGAGCTGGCCGGGGTCCATCGCCACCCACGTCACCTGCCGGGCGTCGGGGGACGGGTCGATCCCGGCGGCGGCGAGCGCCCGGCTGGCGAACATCGCCGGCGGGCTGCCGATGTTGCTCGGCACGCCGATCTTCTTGCCCCGCAGTTCGGCCGCCGTCTTAACCGCCGACTTGGTGCCCACCTGCAGCCGCAGGCAGCCGGTGTGGACGCCGGCCGTGATCTTCATGTCGCTGCCCCTCTCGACGCCCTTGAGGACGTACATGAGGAGCGTGTGGTTGGCCTGGAAGTTCCCGTTGGCGAGGCCCTCGCGGAGGCCGTCCCAGTCGGTCTTGATGAGTTCGACGTTGACGCCCTGCTCGGCGAACATCCCCTTCTCGACGGCGACGTAGATGGGCGCCTCGCACGTCAGCCCCAGGTACGCGACCTTGACCGTGCCCGGGTCGCCCCCGGTGGCGTCGCTCCCGCCCCGGCCGCACCCGGTACAGAAGAGCCCCGCCGCGGTCGCGGCGAGGGCGACGGACGCGGCCCGGCGGAGGGCGGACGATCGCCCCAACGAAGCGGTCATGGGAAGGCCCCTGGGGAAACGGTGGCGGGTGACGGCCGACGGCAGCCACCCTATGAATGTCACTTCTTAAGAATCCTACCCTCGTCCCGGGCGGCGAGCCCGCACGCGCGGCCGTGCCGACCGAACGGGGCCGGATCGAGGGAAGCGGGATCGAGACGCGCTGTCGGCCTTACGACCGGGGCGGGCGCTCGAGTCGTGACGAAGATCGAGCCGGGTGCGGACCCGCCGGGTCGGTGATGCCCGGCTCGGAGTCAGCGGTTGGACATGTCACGAGGGTCGAGGTGCAGAACGGGTGGTCGCCGGGCGGCGGGACCACCACCGGGGGCGGCGAGTGTTCCCCCTGCCGGGAACAGCTCGGCCCGTCGCACGGAGCGGCCGGCTCTTGCGGGTGCGGCGTGTCGGGGGCGAGTTCGGTCCCGATCGTGACGTGATCGCCACAGCTCGCGCCGGCGGGCGACGCGGTCAACGACACCGCCGCGCCGGCCAGCAGGTAAACTGCCAGTCGGCGCAGCCGGACACCGTACTCGTGAAACGCCCCGTGCGGCACGACACGAACCCGAGGCAATCCGCCCGCGTAACCGGGAGAGGGGGAAGGACTGGGTGTCATGATTACGCCAATCCCGCCGCGACGCAAGGGGTGCCCCCGAACCCGGCGGACGACCCCCGCCACCGCCGGCCCGCTATACTGATAGGCCCCCCGCGCCCGCGAGGCCAAGCGTCATGCGACACATCCCCGTCTCCCGCGTCATCGACCTGACCGACCCCGCCGGGAACCGCGTCTACAACATGACCGCCGACGAGGCCCGGGCGCGGGTCGCGTCCGGCGACGCGGACGCGGTGCGGGCGATCGACGGCGAGTTCGCCCTGGTCGGCCAACAGGGGAAGAGCGTCTTCCTGGCCCGCACCATCGGCCGGCTGGTCCGCTACTTCATCGCCAAGTGGCACGACGGCCCGATCCTGATCGTCGCCGACCGCATCGACGCGATCCGCCGGCAACTCGAAGAACTCGGCCTCGCGGACCAGTTCCACCCGTCGTACACCCGCATGGTGCCGGCGCACCACGTCACGCGGATCGAGCTCGTGGGCTGCCCCGACCCCAGCCCCACCTACTCGCGGTTCTTCGCCCCGGCCCGCAACAGCCAGCCGGCGGACCCGGCCGCGATCGGCGGGCGGTACGTCGGGGCGGCCTACAACGAGGTCGTCCGCTGGCTCGACCGGGTCCCGACCGGCGAGCCGCTCGGGGTCTGCTTCTCCGGCGGGATCGACAGCGGGGCCGTGTTCCTACTCACTTATCACGCGCTGTTGAACCGCGGCCAAAGCCCGTCGCGGTTGAAGGCGTTTACCCTCGCGGTGGACGGCGGCGGGGCGGATCTGGCCCAGGCCCGGGCGTTCCTCGACCGCCTGGGGCTGGGGCTGTTCCTCGAGCCGGTCCCGGTCCGGTCCGCCGACATCGACATCGAAGACGCCATCCGGGTCATCGAGGACTACAAGCCGCTCGACGTGCAGTCCGGCGCGATGGCCCTGGCCCTGTGCCGCGGCGTCCGCGCCCGCTACCCGGACTGGAAGTACCTGCTCGACGGCGACGGCGGCGACGAGAACCTGAAGGACTACCCGATCGAGGACAACCCGGAGCTGACGATCCGCAGCGTCTTGAACAACCTGATGCTGTACCAGGAGGGCTGGGGCGTCGGGGCCATCAAGCACTCGCTGACGTACTCCGGCGGGCAGAGCCGGGGGTACGCCCGGACCTACGCCCCGCTCGGGGCGACCGGGTTCGTCGGCCTCAGCCCGTTCGTCTGCCCCTCGGTGATCGCGGTCGCCGAGGGCATCCCGTTCGTCGAGCTGACCGGCTGGGACCACGGCCGGCTGTACGACCTGAAGGGCCGGGTCGTGTCCGCCGGCGTGAAGGCCGTGACCGGCCTCGACATGCCCGTGTTCCCGAAGCGGCGGTTCCAGCACGGGGCCGCCGACCGGCCGGCCGAGTTGTTCCCGCCGGGCCGGGCGGACTACCGCCGCATCTACCAGAGGGTGTATGAGCCTGCCGGTGCTGGGGGATGAGTGGGTGCTGGCCCGCCGCCCGCCCCGCAACCCGATCCCGACCGACCGGCCGTACGCGTCCCTGGTCGAGCCGGAGCGGGCGGCGGACGGCCGCGTGGTGGACGTGGCGACGCTGTTCCTGAGCAACCGCGAGTGCCCGTTCCGCTGCGTCATGTGCGACCTCTGGAAGAACACGCTGACCGACTCGCTGCCGCCCGGGACGATCCCCGAACAGATCCGGTGGGCGCTCGGGCAACTCCCGCCGGCCCAGCACCTGAAGCTGTACAACGCGGGCAGCTTCTTCGACCCGCGGGCGGTCCCCCCCGAGGACTACGCCGAGGTCGCCCGGCTGGCCGCGCCGTTCGAGCGGGTCGTGGTGGAATGCCACCCGCGGCTGGTCGGGCGGCGGTGCTTCGCGTTCCGCGACATGCTCGGCGGTGAGCTGGAAGTGGCGATGGGCCTCGAAACCGTCCACCCCGAGGTGCTACCCCGGCTAAACAAGCAGATGACGCTCGGCGACTTCACGCGGGCGATCCGCGACCTGCGAACCGCCGACATCGCGGTGCGGGCGTTCATCATGGTCCGCCCGCCGTTCCTCACGGACGCCGAAGGCGTGGAGTGGGCGAAGCGGTCGATCGATTTCGCGTTCGGCCTCGGCGTCGAGTGCTGTAGCCTGATCCCGACCCGCGGCGGGAACGGGGCGATGGAGGAGTTGGCCGCCCGGGGGGACTTCGCCCCGCCGTCGCTCGACGCGCTGGAGGCGGTGATGGAGTACGGCCTGTCGCTCAAGGCCGGGCGGGTGTTCCTCGACCTGTGGGACATCGGCCATGTCTCGCCCGACGCCCCGGACCGCGACGCCCGGGTCGGGCGGCTCGCGCGGATGAACCTGTCGCAGACCGCGGAGGCGCCGTGACCCGCGTGGACTGCGACGTGGCGATCCTCGGTTCCGGGTTCGGCGGCACGCTGCTGTCGATCGTCGCCCGGAAGCTCGGGTGCTCGGTCGTGCTCGTGGAGCGCGGCACGCACCCGCGGTTCGCCATCGGCGAGTCGTCCACCCCCCTCGCCGACTTCACGCTCGCCCGGATCGCCGACCGGTTCGGCCTCGGATGGCTCCGGCCGCTGTCGAAGTACGGCACGTGGAAGGCGAGCCACCCCGAGCTGCCGTGCGGGATGAAGCGCGGGTTCAGCTTCTTCCGGCACGAGGCCGGTCGGCCGTTCGCCCACGCCGAGGGGAACGCGAACGCCCTGGTCGTCGCGGCCAGCCCGAACGACGACCTCGCCGACACGCATTGGTTCCGCGCGTCGTTCGACGCCCACCTCGTCGGCAAGGCCGTGGGGGACGGCGTGCCCTACCTGGACCGGTGCGAGTGCCACGCGGTCCGCCACACCGAGAGCGGCTGGGAGTTGGACGCCGCCCGGCCCGACGGCGCGGTCCACATCCGCGCCGGGCTGGTGATCGACGCGACCGGGACGGGGCAGGCGCTCGCGCCGGCGTTGGGGCTGGAGCCTGTCGATCCGGCGGGCTTGCTCGCGCGGTCGCGGGCGCTGTACTCGCACTTCACCGGCGTCGCCCGCTGGCAGGACGTGCTCGAAGACGCCGAGCCCGGCGCGACGGCGGCCCACCCGTTCCCGTGCGACGACGCGGCCCTCCACCAAATCATCGACGGCGGGTGGATGTGGGTGCTGCGGTTCGAGAACGACATCACCAGCGCCGGGTTCTCCCTCGACCCGGAGCGACACCCGGTCCGCCCCGGCGAGTCCCCGGAACAGGAGTGGGGCCGGTTACTCGGGACGTACCCGTCGCTGGCCCGTCAGTTCGCCGACGCGGAGCCGGTGCGGCCGTTCGTGCGGACCGGGCGACTCCAGCGGCGGGTGTCGCGCGCGTCCGGTCCGGACTGGGCGCTGTTGCCGCATGCCGCCGGCTTCCTCGACGCCTGGCTGAGTCCCGGCATCGCGCAAACTCTTTCCGCCGTGAACCGCCTCGCCCTGGCACTCGCCGAACGCGGCCCGGAGCGCCGCCGGCGGATGACGGAGTACGGGCCGACGGTGCTCCGCGAGCTGGAATGGGTGGATGAGATCACCGGGACGTGCTTCGCGTGCTTCGACCGCTTCCCGGTGATGGGGACGGCGGCGATGCTGTACTTCACCGCCGCGATCTACTGCGAGGAGCGGGAGCGGAACGGCCTCGCCGGGCCGGACGACGCCTTCCTGTTGGCCGACCACCCGGAGTACCGGGCGACCGCCGGGCACCTGCTCCGCAAGGCCCGCACCCTGCCGGCGTCCGAGGCGGACGACTTTTTGGCCGAAGCGCACCGCCTGCTGGAGCCGTACAACTCCTGCGGCATGTGCGACCCGGGCCGGCGGAACATGTACCCGTACACCGCCAGCCGCCCGACGAAGTGAAAGGGTGTCCGTAACCCTCCGGCCGGCGGCCGGCCCCTGGGACCGCGGCCGTCCCGGCCGCTCTTGGCCAGGCTCGTCAAGAGCGGCCGGGACGGCCGCGGTCCCAGGGGGCCACCGGGTTTCCAAACAGGCTCTGAGCGAACGATGTCCACCACCCCGACCGACGGCCCCCCGCCCCGCCCGACGTTTGCGCGACGGAACCGCGTCCCGCTCGGCGTGGCCGCGCTGTTGCTGCTTGGGGTGGCCGCGGTCGTGTACGTCTGGTGGAAGCGGCCCGCCGCACTGCCCGCGCCCGGCAGTCCGACGTACGAGGAGTACGTCGAGGCGTTCGACCTCGGGGTCGCGGGGATGGACGCCGGCCTCGGGGACGAGGCCGAGAAGAACCTGGGCCGTGCCGTCGAGCTGATCCCCGGGGAACCGGCGGCGTGGGCGAACCGCGGGCTGTTCTACCTGCGGTCGCGGCAGTTCCCCAACGCCGCAGCCGACCTCGCGCAGGCCGACCGGCTCGCGCCCGGCGACGCCAACATCCAGACCTTCCTCGCCCTGCTCGACGAACAACAGGGGCGGTTCACCGAGGCCGCGGCGCGGTTCCGCCGCGTCGTCGAACTGGACCCGGGGAACGCGGAGGCGCTCTTCTCGCTGGGGAGGATCACGAACCGGGAGCAGCAGGCCGGGTCCGACGCGGAGTACCAGCGGATCATGGAGCGGCTCCTCGCCGTGCGGCCGAACAACCTCCTCGCCCTCGTCGAGCGGCTGCGGGTGGCCGCCCGTCGGTCCGACCGGGCCGCCGTGGACGACACCCTGGCGCGGTTCCGCCGCCTTTCCGCGGGCTGGGGCGAGCAGACCCGGACGGCGTTCGCGGAGATGGAAAAGGCGCTCGCCGGCAACCTCGGCGGGGACGGTGAGGAGATGTTCGTTTTTATGAATTTGTTGAAACTGGAGCCGGCTTACCCCCGCGACGTGGCCGCGATCAACCCGCAGGACAACGAGGCCGGGCAGCCGTTGCGGACGTTCTTGCGCCTCGCCCCGAGGCAAAACGCCCCGGCGGCGCCGGACTCCGACCTGACCTTCACGCCCGAGCCGATCCCGGACGCACCCGCCGGCCAGTGGGATATCGTCGCCCCGGTCTGGTTGACGCCGGAAGACCCGCCGGCCGTGTTCGTGGCGAACGCACAGGAGGTCCGCCGCGTCGGCGGGGGGGCGGCGCTGCCGTCGCTGCCGCTCGCCCCGGACGGGCTGGTCGCGTTCGACTGGAACAACGACTTCCGCACCGACCTGTTGCTCGCCGGGCCGCGCGGGCTCCGGTTCTACCGGCAGAACGCCGACGGCACCTTCGCGGACGTGACCGCCGGGACGAAGCTCCCGCCCGACGTTCTGGGCGCGGACGTGGCGGCGGCGCTGGCCGCGGACGTGGACCTCGACGGCGACCTGGACCTGATCGTCGGCCGCCGCACGGGGTCGCCGCTGTTCCTGCGGAACAACTTCGACGGCACGTTCCTCGCGCGGCCGCTCTTCCCCGAGGTCGACGGGGCCCGCGCCTTCGCCTGGGCGGACTTCGACGACGACGGGGCCGCGGACGCCGCCGTGATCGACGCCCGGGGCCGGCTGCACGTCTACGCCAACGAGCGGTCCGGGCTGCTCCGGCCGTGGCCCGCCGCGCCGCCCGAGGGTCGGTTCCTCGCGCTGGCCGTGGCCGACGTGAACGACGACGGGACGCTGGACGTGGTCGCCCTGCGCGAGGACGGCGCGGTCGTCGGCGTGTGCGGGAAGGACAAGCGGGCGAAGTGGGACGTGCTCGAACTCGGTCGCTGGCGGCCACAAGCCGGGGCCGAGCCCGGCACCGTCCGCCTGCTCACCGCCGACCTCGACAACAACGGCGTGCCGGACCTGCTGGCGTCGGGCCCGACCGGCGGGGCGGCGTGGCTCGGGCTCGGGAACGGCAAGTTCGAGCCGCTCGCCGCGGCGATCCCGGCCCGGGTGTTCGCCGCCGTGGACCTGGGCGGGGCCGGCCGGCTCGACCTGCTCGCGCTCGACGCCGACGGCCGGCCGGTGCGGTACAAGAACGCCGGGACGAGGAACTACCACTGGCAGACGATCCGGTTCCGGGCGGCTCCGGGCGACAATGCCGAGGGCGATAACCGGATCAACTCGTTCGGCGTCGGGGGGGAGGTCGAGGTCCGCGCCGGCACGCAGGTCGTGAAGCGGCCGATCGCGTCGCCGGTCGTCCACGTCGGCCTCGGCGAGCGGACCCGCGCCACGGTCGTCCGTATCCGGTGGCCGAACGGGATCGTTCAGAATGAATTCCGCCCCGAGATCGACCGGACGTTCTCGCCGCCCCAGCGGCTGAAGGGGTCGTGCCCGTTCCTGTTCACGTGGGACGGCACGAAGTTCGTGTTCGTCACCGACTTCATGTGGGGCACGCCGCTGGGCCTGTACATCAACGCCCAGGCGCGGGGTGGATTTTTGCAGTCGGTGGAGTGGGTGCGGGTCCGCGGCGACCAGCTCGTCCCGCGGGACGGGTTCTACGAGGCGCGGGTGCAGGCGAACCTGTGGGAGACGCACTTCATCGACCACCTCGCCCTGCAGGTCATCGACCACCCGCCCGGCACCGAGCTGTTCGTGGACGAGCGGTTCGCGCTGGGGCCGTCCACCCCGACGTTCCAGCTCGTGGACACGCCGCGGCCCGTGGCCCGGGCCCGCGACCACCGCGGCGACGACGTGACCGCGATCGTCCGCGACGTGGACGCGAACTACCTCGACCGCTGCGGCCGCGGGCTGTTCCAGGGCATCGCCAACGACCACTGGGTCGAGGTCGAGCTGGGCGACGAGGCGCCGCGCGACGGCCCGGTCTGGCTGGTCGCGCACGGCTGGATTCACCCGACCGACAGCTCGATCAATTACTCGCTCGAGCAGGGCTCGAACACCAAGCCGCGGGCACTCGTGCTGGAGGTGCCCGACGGGAAGGGCGGGTGGAGGGTCGCGCGGGACGGCATCGGGTTCCCGGCCGGGAAGAACAAGACCGTCCTGCTCCGCCTCGACGGCCTCGACGGGCCGGGGGTGTGCCGCCACTTCCGCATCCGCACGAACCTCGAAATCTTCTGGGACGCGCTGCACGTGGCGCGGGGCCGCGACAACGCCGAGGTCCGCAAGACGGTGGTACTGCCCTCCTCCGCCGACCTGCGGTATCGTGGTATCCTGGAGATGACGCGGGCGAACCCGAGTTCCCCCGAGCTGCCGCACTACGACCGCGTCATGTCCGACCGGCAGGTGTGGCGCGACCTGATCGGCTACCACACGCGGTTCGGCGACGTGACGGAATTACTGGAGAAAGCCGACGACCGGTATGCGATCCTGAACGCGGGCGACGAGATCGCCTTGAAGTTCCCCGTCCCGGCCGGGCCGCCGCCGGGGTGGAAGCGGGACTTCGTCTGGGCCAGCGACGGGTGGGAGAAGGACGGCGACCTGAACACCCGGTTCGGCAAGACGGTGCTGCCGCTGCCGTACCACGGGATGACGAGCTACGAGGCGCCGCCGGGCCGCCTCCAGGACGACCCGGTGTTCAGGCGGTTCCCGAAGGACTGGGACGTGTTCCACACGCGGCACGTGTCGCCGCACGCCTTCGAGCGCGGGCTCCGGCCGCGGTGAGGCGGTCGAGACAGCCGCCGAGACGAGAGGGGTGCCGACCATGCTCGGTCGACATCCTCCCCAGGGCGTTGCCCTGGGCTAGGGTGTGGCAGGCCTTCAGCCTGCGGGGCACCCGGTCTTCCAGCCTGAAGGGCTGGCACAGCATAGCCCAGCAACGCCCTGGGGTGGATTGGGCCGCGGGGTTCGTTCCGGAGAGGGCGCCATGAGCCGATGGCTGAAGCAACTCGTGATGGCCGGCGTGCTCGTCGGGCTGTTCGCCGTGGTGGTCGTGCTCAACCGCGGCGGGCCGGCGGAGGCCGGCGGCCTCTCGGCGGAAGAGTCGCTGCGGCGGTACGGGTTCCACCTCGTCGAGTCCGCCGCCGCCTGCGGGATCGACTTCCGCCACGAGTCGCCGACCCTCGACCCGAAGCTGAACCACGTCATGCCGATCGTCGCCGGCATGGGCGCGGGTGTCTCGGTCGTCGACTTCGACTACGACGGGCGGCTCGACCTGTACGTGGTCACGGGCCGCGTGGGCGGGCTGAACCGCCTGTACCGCAACAAGGGCGACGGCACGTTCGAGGACGTGGCCGCGGCGATGGGTGTCGCCGACGTGAACCGCGCCGGCACCGGCGTCAGCATGGGGTCGGCGTGGGCCGATTTCGACAACGATGGATTTCCCGACCTGTGTGTCTATAAGTGGGGCAGGCCGGAGCTGTTCCGCAACGTCGGCGGGAAGGGCTTCGAGCGGCTGACCGAGACGGCCGGGCTGCCGGGGTGGGTGAACGCCAATGCCGCGTGCTGGCTCGACTTCGACCGCGACGGCCGGACCGACCTGTTCATCGCCGGCTACTGGCGGGACGACCTCGACCTGTGGAACCTCTCCACGACGGAGGTGATGCCGGAGTCGTTCGAGTACGCCGAGAACGGCGGGCGGAAGTACCTGCTCCGCAACCGCGGGGACGGGACGTTCGAGGACGTGACGGCCAAGGCCGGCATCAAGAGTACCCGGTGGACGCTCGGCGTCGTCGCGGCCGACCTGTGCGGCACCGGTTACCCCGACCTCGTCCTGGCGAACGACTACGGCGTGTCCGAGTTGTACGCCAACCGGGGGGACGGGACGTTCGAGGAGGTGGGCCACGAGACGGGGATCGGCGTGGCCCCGAAGAGCGGGATGAACGCCAGCCTCGGGGACCCGCTGAACCAGGGCAAGCTGGCGGTGTACATCTCGAACATCAGCGAGCCGGGGAACCTCGTGCAGGGCAACAACCTGTGGGTGCCGGTGGGCAAGACGCAAACCGGCCGGCCGCGGTTCCTGAACCAGGCGGACGCGCTGAACGTCAGCCGCGGCGGGTGGAGCTGGGGGGCGAAGTTCGGCGACCTGAACAACGACGGGCGGCTCGACCTGTACCTGACGAACGGGTACATCTCGGCCGACAAGGGGCGGAGCTACTGGTACGACTACGGCAAGATCGCCGGCGGGATGAAGGGGCTGATCCGCGACGCGAAGTTCTGGCCGCCGATCGGCACCCAGAGCCTGTCGGGCTTCCAGCCGAAGTGCCTGTGGGTAAACAAGGGGGGCGACTTCGTGGACGTGGCGGCGGCCGTCGGCGCCGGCGACACGTTCGACGGCCGGGCGGTGGCTCTCGCCGACCTGTTCAACCGCGGCGTGACCGACGTGGTCGTGGCGAACCAGGGCGGGCCGCTCCTCGTGTACAAGAACACGGTCGACGCCGGCCGCGACTGGGTGCAGTTCAAGCTGACCGGCGGCGCGCGGCCCGGCCGCGAGGCGGGGTGGAGCAACCGGGACGCGGTCGGGGCGGAGGTGCGGGTGCGGTGGCGGCAGGGGAACGGGCCGCCGGCCGAGCAGGTCCAGGTGGTGACCGCCGGCGACGGCTATGCTTCCCAGGGCATGTTCCGCCTGCACTTCGGCCTCGGCACCGGCGCGGTCGTCGAGCGGGCCGTGGTCAAGTGGCCGTCCGGCCGCACGCAGACGATCCCGTCCCCGGCACCGAACGTCATCCATTCGATCGAGGAACCGGGACCATGAGCGCGGCCTCCCCCGACGTCATCGTCTCCCCCCCGCCCGCCCGCCCCGCCCCCCCGCCGGGCGCCGGCTACCTCGCGCGGCTGGCCGGGACGGCCGCGCTGGTCGCGGCGTACTACCTGCTCCGCGACCGCCTCGCCCCGTGGGTCGGGACGGCCGGCTCGCCGCGGGTCGTGGGCATGGTGGCGCTCTTGATCGGCCTGCTCGCCGTGTGGCGGGGCGTGATCGTGGGCCGGCCGAAGTTGCACCCGCCGATCCTCATCACGGTCATCCTGGCGCTCAGCGACGCCTCGTACAGCGTGCTCGAAAACCACCCCGCCCCGCCGTGGCTGGTCGACCTCACCGGCGGCGGGGTGCTGGAGTACTCGCCGACGTTCCTGACGATCGGCGTGACGATGCTCACCGAGCTGCTGGCCGGGCGGTTCTTCTGGGGGAAGTGGCCGAACCTGACCAGCGCGTACATCTCCGGGATCAGCGCCGGCATCCTCATCAAGTCGCCGGTGCTGTGGCCGTTCGTCCTGTGCGGGATGATCTCCATCGTGTCGAAGTACGCGCTGCGGGTGGGCGGCCGGCACGTCTGGAACCCGACGAACTTCGGGGTCACGACGATGCTGTTCCTGGCCCCGCAGTACGTCGCCAGCCTGAGCGTCCAGGCCGGGAACAACGGCCTCGCCGTCGCGGTGATCTGGGCCCTCGGCGGGATGATCATGTACAAGCTCGGGCGGTTCCACATCCCGCTCGCGTTCGTCGCGGCGTTCGTCCCGCTCGCGTTCCTGCGGAGCTTCGTCACCGGCCACCCGTGGCAGACCGAACTCGCCCCGATCACCAGCCCGATGTTCCAGCTCTACATCTTCTTCATGATCACCGACCCGCAGACGACGACGCGGCGGCGGTGGAGCCAAATCCTCGTGGCGGTCCTGGTGGCGGTCGCCGAGACGGTCTGCCGGCTGGCGTTCAAGGACGTGCACTCGCTGTACCACGCCCTGTTCGTCGTCGGGCCGGCGGCGAACCTGGTCGAAATCGCCGCCGGCCGCGTCCGGAGTCGGGCCGCCGGGTCGGCCCGCACCGCGGTCGCGGCGTGAGAGCGGGCCACCCGCCGAAATCGGGTTCGGTATAGCGGACCCGGGGCGGGCCGGTGGCGCGGCGGGCCGGGGGGGGGTGGGGCCCGCGGTGGGTGCCCACCGGGGGGCACCCGACCC
>JAIEQO010000907.1 GCA_019747655.1 Gemmataceae bacterium
CCTCCCCGCAACGGAGAGGGGGAGGAAGAGGGGGTGGTTGGTCTTTCTCCCCCTCTCCGTTGCGGGGAGGGGGCCGGGGGGAGGGGTCTTCTGACCCTACGGCCCCCCGACCGCGGTGAAGTCGATCGCCCGCTCCTCACCCGCTCGGACCGCCACCCGCTCGGTCATCCGGGTCGGCAGCCCGTCCCGGGTCGTCTCCACCCGCAAGAGGTACGAGAACTCCTTCCCGACCGGCAGGGGCGGGGTGTTGAACCGCCGGACCGACTCGGCCGACGGGCTCTTCCGGTCGTCCACGTACAGCGTCGCCCCGGGCGGCAGCTTGACCGTGATCGCCGCCCGGGCCGTCTTCCCCTCCGGCACCGCGGTCGGGGTCGGGGCCGGCGTCAGGGCCGGCACCCCGGCCGACCCGCCGCCGAGCGAGGTCAGCACCGACGGCTTGTCGGCCGCCGGGCTCGGGGCCGGGTCGGCGGCCGCGTCCCGGGCCGGGGCCTTCCCGGCGGTGGCCGTCAGGTCGGCGAAGTCCAGCCCGGCCGTCCCGCCGGCCCGGACGGCGACGTTGCGGCTCTCGCTCAGGGTCCGCCCGTCCCGGTCGTACTCGACGGTGAACCGGTACGTGTACTCCATCCCGGCCGGCAGCGGCGGGGTGACGAACTTCCGCTCGGCCCCGGCCAGCTTCAGCGGGGTGCCGTCGGCCAGGAGCTTGGCGTCGACCGGCAGCCGGACCACGACCGTCGCCCGGGCCCCGCCGCTGCCGCCCACCGGGAAGCCGGCCGGACCGTTGTACCCGGCCGGCCGGAGCCCGCCCGTCTGGAGGTTGGACGACGGCGGGGCGGCCTGGGGGTCGGCGTAGGGGATGACCGGCGGCGGCCCGCCGGGGACCGTCGGGTACGGGTACGACTCGGGGACCGGGATGCCCGGCAGCCCGCCCCCCTGGCAGCCGAGGGCGACCGGGGTGTAGCTGACGGCCGGCCCGCCGAAGCAGGAGTAGGCCATCGACCCGGCGCACGAGTACCCCGACCCGAAGCACGAGTACGACCCGGAGCACCCGTAGGACCGGGCCGACCCGCCGCAGCACCCGCTCCCCCGGTCGAACAGCCGGCGGACCCGCTCGCCGGAGAACAGCCCGCCCCCGCCGCAACAGCCGGCGTCGTACCGGGCCGCCCCGGAGCAGCCGCCGACGCAGGCGTACCGGACCGGGGTGCCACCGCACGAGCCGGTGCAACTCCCCCGGCTGAACAGGTCGCGGAAGTAGCCGTTGAACCCGGCCTCGTCCGGGGCGGCGGTCATGGCGGACATCAGGACCAGGCTGTACATCGCGGTCGCCCCGGGCGGAGGAGATGGGCAAGCTGCGGCCCCTACGAACCCACGATAAACGGCCCGGGTCGGGTGGACCAAACCAACTTGAGTGGAACCCGAGGGAAGTTTCGCGCGCCCGGGGTCGGCTCCCGCACGACACGCGGGCCGGCTATAATCCGCACATCCGGCCGGGTGACGTGTCGGACCCGGGGTTCCACCCCGGGCTACGCTGTGGCAGCCCTTCAGGCTGCAAGGCCCGAACCCCCCGACCCCGAAGGGGTCGCACAACATAGCCCGGGGTGAAACCCCGGGGCCCATCCCCGAGGCCCACATGCCCCTGCGGAACCTGGCCTGGCTGGTGGCGGTCCCGGCGGCGGTCGCGGCCGGGCTGGCGGTGGCCGCCACCGCCCCCGCCCCGGACAAGGACTACCGGCTGGTCCGGCAGGTGGTCGACGTGCTGGCCGAGGTCGACGCCCACTACGTCCGCGAGCTGTCCGACGCCGACCGCCAGAAGCTGGTCGAGGACATGATCAACGGCGGGCTCCACCAGCTCGACCCGCACTCCGAGTACCTCAACGCCGAGCACCTCAAGCAGTTCGAGACGAGCAGCGAGGGGAGCTACGCCGGGGTCGGCATCACCCTCGGGGTGGACCCCAAGACCCGGCTCCTGAAGATCGCCACCCCGATGCCCGGCGGCCCGGCCTACGAGGCCGGCCTCCAGGCCGAGGACGTGATCGCCCGGGTCGGCGACCAGACGACCGAGAACATGACGATCGACCGGGCCCGGGAGCTGATCACCGGCCCGGTCGGCACCCCGGTCACGCTGACCATGCGGCGGGACGGGCGGACCCCGCCGGAGTGGGACGTCACCCTGACCCGGGCCAAGATCGAGATGCACCCGGTCGGCGGGCCGGCCCGGCGGGCCGACGACCCGGCCCGGTGGGACTGGTTCGTCGACCCGGCCGACAAGATCGCCGTCGTCCGGCTCAAGGGGTCGTTCAACGAGCTGACGGCCAAGGAGCTGCGGGCGGCGGTGGCCGAGATCGAGGCGGCCGGCGGCCGGGCGCTCGTCATCGACCTCCGGGACAACCCGGGCGGGCTGCTGAGCCAGGCCATCGAGGTGGCCGACCTGTTCCTGGCGGAGGGCCGGATCGTCAGCACCCGGGACCGGCGGGGGAACGAGCGGCCGTACTCGGCGAAGGAGAGCGGGACGGTCTTCCGGCCGGAGCCGGGGAACCCCCGCCCCATGGCCGTTCTGGTGAACCGGAACACGGCCAGCGCCAGCGAGATCGTGGCCGCCGCCCTCCAGGACGCCGGCCGGGCGGTGGTGGTCGGCGAGCGGAGCTACGGGAAGGGGAGCGTGCAGAAGCTCTTGCGGGTCGGGACCGACCCGCCTGCCGCCCTCAAGCTGACGACCGAGACGTACTGGCGGCCGAGCGGGAAGAACATCCACCGCTACCCGGACGCGAAGGAGGCGGACGAGTGGGGCGTCCGGCCCGACCCGGGGCTGGAGGTGCCGACGACCGAGGCCGAGCGGCTGCGGTATTTATTGGAGATGATGAAACTGGAGTACGTGGCCGGGAAGCCGGGGGCGGGCGGGGCGGCCCCGCGGCCGATGCCGGTCCCGAAGGGGGCCGACGGGAAGCCGGTGATCGACGACTCGAAGCCGTTCGAGGACCGGGTGCTGAACAAGGCGGTCGAGGTCCTGAAGGCGAAGCTGAAGGGGTAGCCACCGCCCCGGGGCTGTCGCCCCGGGCTATGATGTGTCGGGCCTTCGGCCCTCCGACCCGGGGTGTCCGAAGGGCCGAAGGCAGACACAACGTAGCCCAGGCCGAAAGGCCTGGGTCCAGGTGGAATAGGCACGCCGATGGCCGCGATCACCTACCTGAAGGGCGACGCCACCTGCCCCCAGGCGAAGGGGGTCAAGGTCATCGCCCACGTCTGCAACGACACCGGCGGCTGGGGCAAGGGGTTCGTCCTGGCGGTCTCCCGCCGGTGGCCGGAACCCGAGGCCGACTACCGGGCCTGGTACGCGGCCGGGAAGGAGGCCGGGTTCGGGCTGGGGGCGGTCCGGTTCGTCCAGGTCGAGCCGTACATCTGGGTGGCCAACATGGTCGCCCAACGGGGGACCAAGACCGGCAGCTCCGGCCCGCCGATCCGGTACGAGGCCGTGGCCGCGTGCCTGCGACAGGTGGCGGCGAAGGCCCGGGAGCTGGGGGCGTCGGCCCACATGCCGCGGATCGGCTGCGGGCTGGCCGGCGGCGACTGGGCCCGGGTCGAGCCGCTGATCGAGGAGTACCTGTGCGGCCGGGGGGTCGCCGTGACGGTGTACGACTTCGAGTAGGCGGGCGTTTTGTAGGGTGTGTCGAGCGGACCGTCTTCGGTCTGCGACGACGCACCACACGGCGACGAAGGTGCGTCATCGCCGGCCGCCGGCCGGCTCGTCCCACCCTACATGAGGCGATGTCGGTGAGCCCGGACCCCGCCGAACCCGTCGAGCCGGCCGGGGTCGGGATCACCCCTTCACCCGTTCACCCCCTCACCCCTTCATCGGTCCTCCACGAGGACATCTACCTCCTGGCGGTGAACAAGCCGGCCCCGCTCTTGACCCAGGCCCCGCCCGGGGTGCCGAGCCTCGAAGCCGCGGTCAAGGCGTACCTGAAGGCGAAACACGCCAAGCCCGGCGGCGTCTACCTCGGCATCCCCCACCGGCTCGACCGGCCGGTCTCGGGGGTCGTCGTGTTCGCCCGGAGCACCAAGGCCGCCCGGCGGATTCACGCCCAGTTCCAGGAGCGGACGGTCCGGAAGGTCTATTGGGCGGCGGTCGCCGGGGCGGTGACGCCCGAGGCCGGGGTGTGGGAGGACTGGGTCCGCAAGATCGCCGACGAGGCCCGGACGGTGCGGGCGGCCGAGGGCGAGCCCGGTGCCAAGCTCGCCACCCTCGCGTACCGGGTGGTGCGGCCCCTGCCCGGCGACGCCACCCTGATCGAGTTCGAGCCGCTGACCGGGCGGATGCATCAGCTCCGGGTCCAGGCGGCGTGGCGGGGCCACCCGGTCCTCGGCGACGTGACCTACGGGTCCGACCGGCCGTTCGGCCCCCCGGCCGAGCTGCCCCGGGACCGGGTCATCGCCCTCCACGCCCGCCGCTTGACGATCTCGCACCCGAGTACGAAGGAACCACTGACCCTCGGAGCCCCGCTGCCGGCGTACTGGGAGGCGGTGACGGGCGGGTCGTGATCGGCCGTCCGTCGGTCCGATCACGATTTGTTCGGCCGCGGCCGGGTTCGTCAGCCCGCAAACCGATTCGTCAGGTGTGGGGTGTGTGTCCGGGCTGGAACCATCCGGGGTGCCGATGACCGCCGACGCCCTCCTGGCCGAGACCTTCCGCCGGTCGGACCAGCTCCTGCTGGCGTGGGCGGTCCACGCGGCGGTGGCCGTGGCCGTCCTGGGGCTGGTTCTCGGCGTCCCGACGATCCGGGCCGACCGGTCGGCCCGGCGGGTGCTGGCCGGGGTGTTCGCCTTCCTGGCGCTGGCCAACCTCGAAGCGATGCTCTGGGTACTCAAGCAGTGGCGGGCCGTCTACTCGGCCCTGGACGAGGCGGCCGGGTGGGCGTCGTTCCCCGGCCGGTTCGACCTGGCCGAGGTGGCGGCCGCCCCGCCGGCCCTGTGGGTCGTCCCGTTCCACCTGGTCCTGGATGTTGTGGTCGTCTGGGTCGTCCTCCGGCCCGGCCGGCCGCCCGCGTGAGGGTTCGCCCATGCCCCGCCCCGCCCGCTTCGCCCGCCGGCTCCTCCCGGTCGCCGCCCTCCTGGCCCTGCTCGGGGTCGGGTGGTGGGTGGCGTTCCGGGAGCTGGCCAGCTACCGCACCCCGGACGTGCCGTTCGTCACCACCCCGCCGGAGGTGGTCGAGGCGATGCTCGACGCGGCCGCCGTCCGGGACGGGGACGTGGTGTACGACCTGGGGTGCGGGGACGGCCGGCTGGTGATCGGGGCGGCCCGCCGGTCGGCCGGGGTGAAGGGCGTCGGGATCGACATCGACCCGGACCGGGTGGCCGAGGCCCGGGCGGCGGCCGAGGTGGCCGGGGTGGCCGACCGGGTGACGTTCCGCCGGGCCGACCTGTTCGACGAGGACTTCCGCCCGGCCACCGTCGTGCTCATGTACCTGATGACGACGGTGAACGAGCGGCTGGTCCCCCAGTTCGACCGGATGCGGCCCGGGACCCGGATCGTCTCCCACCACTTCCGCATCCCCGGCATCAAGCCGGCCGAGAAGCGGATGATCCCGGCCGACGGCCTGGAGCACCCGGTCTTCGTGTACGTCACCCCGCTGGAGCGGGAGTGACCGGCCGGCCCGGCGGTTGCTACGATTCCGGTGCCGCCTTCCCGTCCCCCGCCCCGCAGGAGCTGCCCCGATGCCGACCCGCCGTGACGTACTCCGGGCCACCGCCGCCGGCGCGGCCGCCCTCGCCGCCCCCCGGCTGGCCCTCGCCCAGGAGGGGAAGTTCACCCTGCCGAAGCTGCCCTACGCCACCGACTTCTTGGAGCCGGTGATCGACGCCGAGACGATGACCATCCACCACACCAAGCACCACCAGGCCTACGTCGACAACCTGAACAAGGCCCTGGAGAAGGCCCCGGAGTGGTACGGCAAGCCGGTCGAGGAGGTGCTGCGGAACCTGGACAAGCTGCCGAAGGACATCCAGACGGCGGTGCGGAACAACGGCGGCGGGCACCTGAACCACTCGCAGTTCTGGACGATGATGACCAAGCCCGGGGCGTCGGCCGGCCCGACGGGCGAGCTGGCGAAGGCGATCGACGCCAGCTTCGGCAACCTGGACGGGTTCAAGAAGGCGTTCGCGGCCGCCGCCCAGACCCGGTTCGGGAGCGGCTGGGCGTGGCTGGTGGTCGGCACCGACAAGCCGCTGGCGGTGGTCAGCACCCCGAACCAGGACCCGCCGCTGTTGGACGGCAAGGCGCCGGTGCTGGGCATCGACGTGTGGGAGCACGCCTACTACCTGAAGTACAAGAACGCCCGGCCGAAGTACGTCGAGGAGTGGTTCAAGGTGGTCAACTGGGACACGGTGGCCGACCTGTATAGCAAGGCCAAGAAGAGTTAACCACAGAGTCACAGAGGACACCGAGCAGACAGAAGACAGGACGGAGTTTCATGAACTCTCGGTCCTCCTCTGCTCGGTGCCCTCTGTGACTCTGTGGTTAACTCTTCTTCCGACACCACCTCAGCTTGGCCGACCGGCTCCGGGGGTTGGCCGTCCGCTCCTCGAAGGCCGGCCGGACCGCCTCCGGCGACACCGCCTCGTACACCCCGGCCCGCAGCCCGTCCCGGAAGGCGGCCTTGACCAGCCGGTCCTCGCCGCTGTGGAAGCTGATGACGGCGGCCGTCCCGCCGGGGTTGAGGATGTCGGGTAACACCCGCAAGAGTTGTTGCAGGTTGGCCAGCTCGCGGTTCACCAGGATGCGGAGGGCCTGGAACACCCGGGCGACCGGGGCCAGCCGCTGCTTCCGCTCGGACAGGGCGGTCGGCGTCCGGTCCAGGGTGACCGGGGCGGCCTGTTCGATCAGCTCCCGGAGTTCGCCCGTCCGTTCGAGGGGCGAAGCCCCTCGTCCGGCGACGACCGCGGCGGCGACGGCGTCGGCCTGCGGCTCGTCCCCGAGGTCACGGAACGCGGCCGCCAGCTCGCCCGCGGGCAGCGTGTTCAGCAGGTCGGCGGCGGTCCGCCCGCGGGTCGGGTCCATCCGCATGTCGAGCGGCCCGTCCCGCATGTAGCTGAACCCCCGGCCGCGGTCGTCCACCTGCATGCTTGACAACCCGAGGTCGGCCACCAGGCCGTCGACGCCCGACACACCCTCGGCCGCGAGGACGTGCGGCAGCCCGGCGAAGTTGGCGTGGTGGAGGGCGAACAGCCCGCCGACCGCCTCCAGCTTCACGCGGGCGGGTTCGAGGTTGGCCGGGTCGAGGTCGGTGGCGATCAGCAGGCCGTCGGGCGAGACGAGCTTGAGCAGCTCGGCGGCGTGCCCGGCGAACCCGAGGGTGCAGTCGGCGACGGCCCGGCCGGGCTTCGGGGCGAGGGCGGCGACGATCTCGGCCAGGAGGACCGGGCGGTGCTCGCCGGCGGCGGTGGACCGGCGGACCCGCTTCCGCCAGAACGGCCGCCGCTTCTTCTTCGGGGGGTCGTCGGCCATCGGGGAATTGTAGGGCCGGCCGGTCCCCCCCGCCCGGTGGGATCACTTCGCCAGGTACTCGGCGTGGAAGGCGGCGACGGCGTCGGCCAGGTCGGCGGCCGTCTTCGACAGGGCGGCCCGGTCCCGCAGGTAGCTGCCGAACTCGACCTGGATCGCGTCGATCGCGTACCCGGTGTGGCTGCCGTAGGTGTCGACGATGTGCCCGCCGGCGAACGCCGGCTCCTCCTTCGCGGCCGGCCGGCCGGCCGGGGGCAGCACCTCGTACCCGGCCCGCTCCAGCCGGCCGAGGACGCCGTGCTTGCCGGTCAGGGCCGCCCGGCCGTGCCGCTCCACCAGGAGCCCGACCGTCTTCCCGTCCCGGGTGCCCCGGCAGACCGCGTTCGGGAACGCCCCCTGGCCGTGGAGGTCGAGCAAGAGGCCGGCCCGGTGCTTCTCCTTGACCGCCTTGCAGGCGGCGGCCAGGGCGGCGTGGTAGGCGTCGTAGACGGGTTTGGCCCGGTCGTCCTCGTAGGCCCCGTCCGGCGGGCGGTTCACGTCCAGGTACTTCCGGTCGAACCGGGCGGCGACCAGCCAGGCCGTGCCGCCCGTGACCCGCTCCAGGTCGGCGGCGAACCGGTCGGCCAGCTCGGCCGTGTTCACGTCCCGGACGGTGGCGAACAGCCGGACCCCGGCCCCGACCCGTTCCGGGACGTCGGGGATCGGCAGCCGGCCGCCGTGCGGGGCCGAGACGATCACGGGCAGCGTGCCCTTCTGGACGAGGACGAGGGGGTCGGGCTTCGGCGGGGGGTCGGCGGCCGGGGCGACGGCGGCCAGGGCGAGCGGTGCGGCCAGGAGCAGCCGGCGGGCGGGCATGGCGGCCCCGGGGTCAGACGATCGACCAGACGGCGGTGACGCGGACCACCTTGTCGTCCTCGATGATCTCGAACTCGGCCACCAGCGGCGGCTCGACCGCGATCCGGCTGACCGGCGAGGTCATGGGCAGGCCGACGGCGTGCGGGTCCCGGGCGAGGTCCAGTTCGAGCCGGTGGGAGGCGTCGGCCACCGCCGCCCGCCCGGCCCGACCGAGCGAGGCCGCGGCCAGCCCGTTCACCGCCAAGTCCCAGTCGACGGCGTAGTTCATCGCCCGCCGAGCCTCCGGTCGACTTCCTTCCAGGCCTCCTCCAGCGACAGGCCCGGGCCGGTCCGGCGGCGGGCTTCCGCCCGCAAGGCGGCCCGCTCCTCGTCGGACAGTGGGGACGGGTTGGCCCCGGGTGGGAGCCCCGGGTGCCCGCTCGGCCGGATGATGGCCACGATCCGGCCGTCCGGGTCCTTAATCTCGATGACCCCGGCGGCCGCCGCGGCGATCTGGGCCAGCAGGGCCGGGTCGGTGATGGTGATCGACGTCATGGCGTCCTCCGGTGGTAGCACCTCACCCGATCATACCAGAAGGTCCCGCGGGTCGGCGATGGTGCCCGACAGGGCGCTGGCCGCGACCGTCAGCGGGCTGGCCAGGAACACCCGGGCCTCCTTGTGCCCCATCCGCCCCGGGAAGTTCCGGTTGGTCGTGCTGATGCACGAGATCGGCGCGTTGAGCCGGCCGAAGGTGTCGGCCGGGCCGCCCAGGCAGGCCGCGCAACTGGCGTCGCCGATCTTCGCCCCGGCCGCCTCGAAGATCGCCCGCAGCGACTTCCCGCCGACCGTCTCGGTGTCCAGCCCGCGGGCCACCTCGGTCGTGGCCGGGACCACGAACGTGTCGATCCGCACCGCCTTGCCGTTGAGGAGTTCCGCGGCTGCCTTGAAGTCGGTCAGTTTGCCGCCGGTGCAGGAGCCGATGTACGCCCGGTCGAGCTTGGTCCCCTTGACCTCGGACACGAACGCCCGGTTGTCCGGCGAGTGCGGCTTGGCGATCACCGGCTCCAGTTTGGCCACGTCGTACACCTTCTCGAAGTCGAACTTCGCGTCCGGGTCGGTGTACACGGCCTGGTACGCCTTCCCGCCGGCGTTCCGCTGGTCGACGTAGTCGAAGGTGACCTGGTCGGGGGCGATGATGCCGTTCTTCCCGCCGGCCTCGATGGCCATGTTGCACAGGGTCATCCGCTCCTCGATCCCGAGGGCCGACACCCCATCCCCGGCGAACTCCATCGCCCGGTAGGTGGCCCCGTCCACCCCGATGTCGCCGATCACGGCCAGGATCAGGTCCTTGGCCATCAGGTACGGCGGCAGGTCGCCGTGGAAGACGAACCGCATGGTCGGCGGGACCTTCAGCCACAGCTTGCCGGTGCCCATCACGAACCCGGCGTCGGTGTTGCCGATGCCGGTGGCGAACTCGCCGAACGCCCCGGCCGTGCAGGTGTGGCTGTCGGTCCCGAGCAGCACCTCGCCGGGCCGGGTGTGGCCTTCCTCGGGCAGGGCGATGTGGCAGACGCCCTTGTACCGGGCGGTACCCACGTCGTAGAAGTACGGCAGCTCTTGCTCGGCCGCGAACTGCCGGCACACATCGACGTTGCGATTCGCCATCGCGTCGTGGGTGAAGATGTAGTGGTCGGGGATGACCACCACCTTCTGCTTGTCCCAGACCTTGGCGTCCTGCCCGAAGTGCTTCTTGAACACCCCGAACGTGCCGGGGCCGCAGACGTCGTGGGTCATCAGCACGTCGACGTTCGCCCAGACGTTCTCGCCGGGGGCGGCGGCGTCCTTCCCGGCGGCCCGGGCCAGGATTTTCTCGGTCATCGTCATCGGCGGGGGCATGGCGGCTCCGGGTGGCGCGGGGGTTCGGTGGACGGTGTATTCTATCTCCGCCCCCCGATCCGACCCCGGCCTACCGCCGGTCACTCGCCGAACCCGAACGCCCCCGGCTCGACCTTGAAGTAGGCGGCTAGCTTGCCGATCTGGGTGCGGTTCAGCGTCCGCTTGCCGGCGAGTACTTCGGAGATGGTCGATTCGGCGATCCCGGTCCCGGTGGCGACCGCGGCCTGGGTAAGGGCCTTGTTCTCGATCAGGAACCGGAGCATGTCGGCGTCGCTCACCGGGTCCATCGGGTGGTGTACGTCCTCGTACTCCTCGACCAAGTCACTCAGGATGTCCAGGTAGTCGTCCTCCGGGGGCGTCAGGGCGTCTTGGTCGATCAACTCGTTGACGACCGCGATCGCCGCGTCCAGGTCGGCCTCCGACTGGAGTCGCCGGAGCGGGAACCGGCGGATCAGTTCCAGGTACCGGTCCTGGCCGGCCCCGTACACGGCGGCGATCGAACCCGCATCCCGTCGGCGCGGCATGGCTACTCGTCCTTCCACTTCCCCTCGTCGTACTCGGCGTGCGTCATCACCCGCCGGATGAACAGCTTGCCGCGGTTGAAGTGGACCACCACGGCCAGCCGGTACTTGTTCCCGCCGATGTCGAACACGGTGAACTTGCCGACCTGGTCGGCGGCGGGGAACGCCGCCCGGATGTCCGCGAACGACTCCCACACCGCCTTCCTCGCCGTCTGGTACCACGCGTCGAGCGGCTTCTTCGCCCGCGGGCGGATCGTCCAAAACTCCCGGAGCTGTTTCTTCGAGATCACATGCATGCCGTACCCCCACCGGTCTGTCCCTACCAGACTCCTACACCGGATGAGGCCCGCGGCGGTCGGCCACCGACAGTATCTTCGCAAACTGCGAACCTGTCAACCCCGGCAGCACGGCTCCGGTTACAATGACGGCCCCGCCCCCGGAGCCGGCCGCATGTACCAGCACGCCGCGATGGACCCGCCGCTCTTGACCACCGACATCGCCGGGTGCGGCGGCCGCATCCGGGGCCGGCCCGAGGACTTCGAGGTCGAAGAAGTCCCGTCCTACGAGCCGTCCGGCGAAGGGGACCATCTCTACCTGTGGATGGAGAAGACGGGCATCGCCCCCGAACACTTCGCCCAGGGGGTCGCCCGCCGGCTCGGCATCCCGGCCGGGGCGGTTGGGACGGCCGGGCTCAAGGACCGGCACGCCGTCACCCGGCAATGGGTCTCCGTCCCGAAGGAGTGCGAGCCGCACATCCCCAAGCTGGAGGGCGACGGCGTCCGGGTGCTCAAGACCGGCCGACACACCAACAAGCTCAAGCCCGGCCACCTCAAGGGCAACCGGTTCCGCATCCTCGTCCGCGACGCCGACCGGTCGAAGGAGGCCGATGTCGCGGCGATCCTCGACCGCATCCGCACCCACGGGCTGCCGAACTACTACGGCCCGCAACGCTTCGGCCACGACGGCGGGACGGTCGAGCTGGGCTGGAAGTGCCTGGCCGGGACCGCCCCGCGGCGGCTGCGGCCGTTCCTCTACCGGTTCGCCCTCTCCGCGGTTCAATCGCTCCTGTTCAACGACTACCTGGCCCGGCGGCTGCACGACGGGCTGTTCCGCACCGTCCTCGACGGCGATGTGATGGCCAAGTGGCCGGCCGGCGGGCTGTTCGTGACCCGCGACCCGGCCGCCGAGCAGGCCCGGTTCGACGCCAAGGAGATCGTCACCGCCGGGCCGATGTTCGGCCGGAAGACCTACCCGGCCGAGGGCGTCGCCGCCGAGCGAGAGGCGGCCGTCCTGAAGGGCTTCGACCTCTCCCCGGCCGCGTTCGAGGGGTTCGGCAAGCTCGTCCTCGGCACCCGCCGGCACAACCTCGTCTACCTCGACGACCTGACGGCCGGCTGGGAGCCGGACGGCCTCCGGCTGGCGTTCACCCTCCCGGCCGGCAGCTACGCCACGGTGCTCCTACGTGAGGTGATGAAGGCGTCGCCCGGCGACGAGCCGGAAGAGACAGAGGAGGAATAGTTGGACAGGATAACAGGATGAAGCAGAATCAGACCCGCATTTCATAATCCTGTTTCATCCTGTCATCCTGTCCAAAACTTTGGTTCGTTATCTGGTCCGAGCGCCGCCCCCTTCGCGGGCAATAGACGGTGACGGACACGAGTTCGGAGCCCCCCATGCCGAGTGCCCCCGCCCGCCGGCTCTTTCCTTCCCTCCGGCGGGTCGTCGTCCTCCGCGACTCGGCCGACCGCCCGGACGCCGACCTGCTGGCCGCGTTCGTCCGCGACCGGGACGCCGACGCCTTCGCCGCCCTGGTCCGCCGGCACGGGCCGATGGTCCTGGGCGTCTGCCGGCGGGTCGTGGGTGATGTCCACGCCGCGGACGACGCCTTCCAGGCGGTGTTCCTGGTCCTGGCCCGGCGGGCGGCGGCCGTCCGGCCCCGGGCGGCGGTCGGGAACTGGCTGTACGGGGTGGCCTACCGGACGGCCCTGAAGGCCCGGGCGGTCCGGGCCCGCCGGCACGCCCGCTTCAAGCAGGTCGACGCCATGCCCGAGCCGCCGGCCCCGCCCCCCTCCGACCCCTGGACCGACCTCCGCCCGGTGATCGACGAGGAGCTGGCCCGGCTGCCGGACAAGTACCGGCTGCCGGTCGTCCTGTGCGACCTCGAAGGGCGGCCCCAGCGGGCCGTTGCCAAGCACCTGGGGGTGGCCCCGGCGACCCTGGCCGGCCGACTGGCCCAGGCCCGGCGGACGCTCGCCGCCCGGCTGACCCGGCGGGGCGTGGCCCTGTCCGGCGGGGCGGTGGCGACGCTGCTAACGGAGAAGGCGTCGGCCGGGGTGGTCGGGCCGGCCCTGGCCGACGGGGTGGTCCGGGCCGCCGAGGCGGTGGCCGCGGGGGGTGTGGCTTCCGGGTTCGTGTCCGCTCACGCCGTCAACCTGTGCGAAGGAGTGATGCGGATGATGCTCTTGTCCAAGCTGAAGGCCGTCGGGGCGGGCGCCCTGGCGGTGCTGGCCCTGTCCGGCGGGCTCGGGTACGGGCCGGGGCTCGTCCGGGCCGACGACGCCCCGCAACAGGGGGCCGACGCCCCCCGCTCGCCGAAGAACCCGGACGCCGCGTTCCTCGACCGGCTGAGCACCGAGCTGCGGGGCGACAAGGCCACCCCGGTCGAGCACGGGTACTTCGCCAACGACCCGGACGCGGCCAAGCGGAAGAAGGTCGTCGCCTGGTTCCTGGCCGACGACGCGGTCAAGGCCCACCAAGCCCGGAAGCACGGGGCCGAGGGCCGGCTGTTCCTCGACGTGACCGGGGTCGCCTTCGCCCCGGACGGGACGCGGCTGGCCGCGACGGGGGCCGACGGGGCGGTCGTGGTGTGGGACGTGTCCCCGAGCGTGACCGAGGCGAGGACCGGGGCGTTCCTCCTGGGGGACGTGGTCAACTCGAACGCCGGGGTGGCCGGGAGCATCACCCTGAACGAGCGGAACTTCGACGCCACCACCGGCCGGGGGGTCGTGGACCTCGACAACGACGGCCGGCCCGACGTGGTGGTGGCCCAGCCCGCGGCCACCGAACCGGCCCGGGGGGACGTGGTGGTATTCAAGTACCCGGAGGCCACCGTCACCCGCGGGCTGAACTACCTCAAGCGGGTGCAGGGCACCCCGCCGGCCGCCGACCCGAACCAGCCGGCCGCGCCCCAAGCCGAGCTGAGTTACTTCCTCTTCCGGGACCTGGCCGCCGTCAACCCGGACGCCGAGTGGCTGACGACGTACCTCGACATCGGGCAGCCGGCCGCCGACCCGAACGCCACCCCGCGCACCTACTACCGCGTCCGGCTGCACAACCCGGAGACCGACGAGGCGTTCCTGGAGCGGGCGACCAAGGCCGCCCGGGGGACCGCCCCGAGCGAGGTCGAGAAGAAGTACTTCGCCGAGGACAAGGACCCGAAGAAGCGGGCCAAGCTGCTCGACTTGCTGCTCAAGGACCCGGCCGTCGCCAAGAAGCTCGGGGACGACTGGAAGAAGGGGATGCTCGCCCCGCCGGCGACGACCGCCCGGCTCCTCGAGTACCGGCCGGTCGAGCGGCTGAACCTGAACACGACGGCCCGGCTCCACTCCGTCACCGACGGCACGACCTTCCGCACCCAGGTCCGGCCGCTCCAGGAGCTGCCGACGACGGCCCGGCTCCAGGGGCCGCTCGCCACCTACCGGGTGCGGGTGGCCCAGGCCCAGCCGGACAAGTTCGGGAAGCTGGTGGACGCCCTGCTGGAGGCCAAGAAGACCGACGAGCAGGTGCTGGAGGCGGTCACGCTGGCGGCCGCCGGGCGGCTCCCGACCGACCCCGAGAAGCGGCTCGTCCTGGCCACGATCGGCAAGGCGGCCGACCGGAAGGCAGCCTGGGTCGAGGTGGCCAAGGCCCTGGCCCCGGCCGAGGAGAAGAAGGACGAGCCGAAGAAGTGACGCCCACCCCACGGGCCCGCGGCCGAGTCGGCCGCGGGCCCGTTGCCACACGTCTACACCATCAGCTTGCGGAACTCCTCGAACAGGTAGCTGCTGTCGTGCGGGCCGGCCGCCGCCTCCGGGTGGTACTGGACGCTGAACGCCGGCAGCCCCTTGTGCCGCAGCCCCTCCAGCGTCTGGTCGTTCAGGTTGATGTGGGTCGCCTCGACGGCCGCCGGCAGGGACCGGGCGTCGACCGCGAACCCGTGGTTCTGGGTGGTGATCTCGACCTGCCCGGTCGCCCGGTTCAGGACCGGCTGGTTGATGCCGCGGTGGCCGAACTTCAGCTTGAACGTCTTCGCCCCCAGGGCCAGGCCCATCAACTGATGCCCGAGGCAGATGCCGAACACCGGCTTCTTGCCCAGCACCCCCTTGACCGCGTCGATCGCATACCCCACGGCCGCGGGGTCGCCCGGGCCGTTCGACAGGAACACCCCGTCCGGGTCGTGCCGGAGGATGTCCTCGGCCGACGCCGTCCCCGGTACCACCGTCACCTTGCAGCCCACCTGCGTCAGGCAGCGGAGGATGTTCCACTTCATCCCGTAGTCGACGGCGACGACGTGCTTGTCCGCCGGGCGGGCCGGGATGACGTGGTCGGCGAACGCCCCGAACCCCTGCCGCCACTGGTACGCCCGGTCCGGGACGACCTCCCGGACCAGGTCCCGGCCTTCCATCCCCGGGAACGCCCGGGCCTTGGCCACCAGCGACGCATCATCCAGGTCGGTGGTGGACAGCACACCGCTCATGGAGCCGCGGACCCGGAGCCGGCGGACCAGGGCCCGGGTGTCGATCCCTTCGAGGCCGACGACGTTGCTCGCCCGCAGGTACGTGTCCAGGTCGCGGTGGCTGCGGAAGTTGCTCGGGGCCCGGGCCAGCTCGCGGACGATGAACCCCTCGACCTGCACCGCGTCCGACTCCTGGTCGTCGGCCGTGGTGCCGTAGTTGCCGATCAGCGGGTACGTCATCGTGACGATCTGGCCCTTGTAGCTCGGGTCGGTCAGGACCTCCTGGTAGCCGGTCATGCCGGTGTTGAAGACGACCTCGCCGGGCCGCTCGCCGGCGGCGCCGAACGCCCGCCCGGTGTACACGGTGCCGTCTTCCAGGGCCAGCTTCGCTTGGGTCATCGGGTCTGTCGGGTCTCGAGGATCGGGTCTCGGGGCAAACCAGATTGATGATACGGGGCGGGTCGGTCAAGACCAGGGGCTCGCGCCCCTGGCTACAGGCGGTCGCCCCTCCGGGGCTCCGGAGTCTTGAGCCCCGGAGGGGCGACCGCCTGTAGCCAGGGGCGCGAGCCCCTGGTAGCATCGATTCATGGCCTCAAAATCCCCCCTCGACCGCCGCAAGTTCCTCGGCTCCGCCGCCGCCCTGTCGCTGTCGGCCACCGGGTACGGCCAGGTGGCCGGCACCGCCGACCGCGTCCGCGTCGCCTTCGTCGGCTGCGGCGGCCGGGCCCAGGCCCACCTCGACCTCGTCAACCGGTTCGCCAAGGACGGTAAGCCCGTCGCCGCCGTCGGCGTGTGCGACGTGTGGGACGGCCGGGACGACGAGTACGAGACCGCCTTCGGCGGCAAGACCACCCGCCGGCGGTACGGCCAGGGGCTCTACCCGGCCGCCCGCAAGTGCGGCCTCGACCCCGCGGACAAGGCGCGGGTGACGAAGGACTACCGCCGGTTGCTCGACCGGCCGGACGTGGACGCCGTCGTCGTCAGCACCCCCGACCACTGGCACGGGAAGATGACGGCCGACGCCCTCGCCGCCGGCAAGGACGTGTTCGTCGAGACCCCGCTGGCCCGCACCGCGGAAGAAGCGGTCGCCGTCCTGGACGCCTGGAAGAAGGCCGGCCGGGTGGTGACGGTCGGCTGTCAGGGGATGGCCGACCCGGTCTGGGTGGCGGCGTTCGACCGCATCCGGACCGGCGGCATCGGACACGTCGCCCACGCCCAGACCGGGGTGTTCCGCAACGACCTCCGCGGCCAGTGGCGGTTCCTGCGGCTCACGCCCGACATGACCCCGGCCACCGTCGACTGGGACCTGTTCCTCGGGCACGGGTTCACCTTCGCCGGCCGGCCGGTCGGCCCGTCGCCGGCCGAGCAGCCGTTCGACCGGGCGGCGTTCGCCCAGTGGCGGTGCCTGCGGGCGTTCTCCGGCGGCCCGTTCGCCGACCCCCTCGTCCGCAACGTCACCCAGATGACGGCGGCGCTGGGCGTTCGGTTCCCGGCCCGGGTGACGGCCGGCGGCGGGCTGTACCTGGAGTACGACGGCCGGGACGTGCCGGACGTGGGCACCGTCGTGGCCGACTACGACGAGGGGTGCCAGCTCGTCGCCACCGCGAGCACCATCACCGGCTACCCGGTCGAGGAGGTCATCCGCGGCCGGCTCGGGGCGGTGAAGTTCGTCAAGGGCGGGTTCCACCTGTTCCGCGACGACCCCGGCCGCGGGGCCAGCTTCGGGCCCCGGCTCGAACGGTCGCCCGAACCGAACGAGGTCGTCGCGGTCGAGCCGCCGCGGAACGAGACGGAAGCGTTGTGGGAGAACTTCCTCGGCTGCGTCCGGGACCGCCGGCCGGGGACGTTCAGCCCGCCGGACCTCGGAGCGGCGGCGGTGGCCGTGGCGGCGCTGGCCGAGCAGAGCTACCGGACCGGCCGGGCATGGTATTGGGACAAGGACCGCCGGGCGGTGGCGGCCTCGGACGCGGCCTGGGCCGAGCGGTGGGAGAAGCGGAGCGCCGCCCGGGGGAAGCCGGGCCAGGTGTTCGGCTGGAGCGGCGGGGACGCCGGGAGCGTGGTCGAGGGGCCGGACTGGCAGCGGTTTGCGGGCCGATGGACGGCGGGTAACGCCCCGGGGGGGTGACACGGGTTTTGGCGCGCGGGGGCGTGCGCCCCCTGATGCACACACCCATCTGGGGGCCCACGCCCCCGCTCGCCAGGACGGTCGGGTCGGTCAGTTCCGGTCGGCGGCGTTGACCGGCGGGGCGGGCGGGGCGGCGGTCACGGTCGGGACGGCCGGCGCGGCGGGAGTCGCCTGAGCCGCCTGCGAGGCCGGGGCCGGCGGCGGGGCCAGGGCCGCCTCGGCCTGCCCGAGCAGCTCCCGGACGCCCTTGCGGAAGCCCGTGAATTGGGCCTGGGCGGCGTCCCGCTCGGCCGTCATCGCCTTCAGCTCGGCCCGGGCGGCGTCCCGGTCCTGGCGGTCCTGGGCGGCCGCCGCCACCGCCTCGTCGAGCTGCCGCTGGGCCTTGGCCAACTTCTCCTCGGCCGCCGTCAGCCGCTGGCGGAACGAGTCGCGGGCGGCGGCCGCCGCCTTGAAGTCTTCTTCCAACCGCTGCAGCTTGGCTTCGACCTGGGCCACCCGGTCCCCGCCGCCGGGCGACCCGGCCGGGCCCCGGGCGCAGCCGTAGGCCCCGAGGAGGGTGACGAAGACAACCCCAAGCACCTTGCCGGTGCGCGTCATCGGCGGTTCTCCCGAAGGGATCAGACCGGGGGCGACGCGGGTGTAGTCGGGCGACGGTCGGGGGGTACTTGACCCATTTCCCCCGGTTTCTGCGACCCGCAATCTTTCCCCGGCCTCACCACCCTACCGACATCCCCGGAACGACCCCACTTTCCGGACCGCCCGCCGGGGCGGCCCCTTGCATCCGGCCGCCGGGCTGGTAGCATCGCCGGATTGGCACCCCTCCCCGGGCCACACCATGCCGTTCGCCGTCGCCTACGTCCAGGGCCTGGACCCGCTCGGGAACCGGGCCCTGTCCACCCTGGTCGCCGCCCTCCCGGTGGTCGTCCTGTTCTACCTGCTGGTCGGCCGGCGGTGGCTGGCGAGCTGGGCCGGGGCCGCCGGGGCCGCGGTCGCCGTCCTCGTCGCCTGGCTCGTGTACCAGATGCCGCTCGACATGGCGTCGTGGGCGTTCGTCCACGGGGCGGTGTTCGGCCTCCTGCCGATCGGCTGGACCGTGTTCGGGGCCATGCTCCTGTACAACGTGACCGTCGAGACCGGCCAGTTCGCGGTCATCCGCCGGTCGATCGGGGGCTTGAGCGGCGACGCCCGGGTCCAGACCGTCCTGATCGGGTTCGCGTTCGGGGCGTTCCTGGAGGGGGCGGCCGGGGCCGGCTCGCCGGTGGCCATCTGCGGGGCCATGCTGGTGGGCCTCGGGGTGCCGCCGTTCCGGGCCGCCGTCCTGTGCCTGATCGCCAACACCTCACCGGTCTGCTACGGCGGGCTCGGGACGCCGATCCTGACCCTGGCCGGGGTGACGGACATCCCGGCCGACACCATCAGCGTGATGTGCGGGCACCAGCTCCCGCTCCTGTCGTGCCTGATCCCGCTGTACATGGTCAAGTGCATGTGCTCGTGGCGGGACACGCTGGCGGTCTGGCCGGCCTTGCTCGTCGGCGGCGGGTCGTTCGCGGTGTTCCAGTACACCTTCGCCACCATCCACACCTGGGGGCTGGGGCTGAACCTGTGGCCGCTGACCGACATCGGCGGCGGGCTGTTCTCGCTGGCCAGCCTGGCGCTGTTCTTGAAGTTCGTGTGGAAGCCGAAGGACGAGTGGCGGTTCCCGGCGGAACCGGGCGGACCCCTCCCCCTAACCCCCTCCCCTGAGAAGGGAGGGGGGACAGAACCAGCCACCCCGGTTTTGTCCCCCCTCCCTTCTCAGGGGAGGGGGTTAGGGGGAGGGGTCTCTTCCGAACCCGACCCCGAGCAGGAGGCCGCCCGGGAGCAGGTCGCGGCCCTGCTCGACACGTCGTTCCGCAACCCGCACCTGGAAATCCCCCTGACCGCCCGCCGGGTGGCGGTGGCGTGGTCGCCGTTCCTCATCATGGCCGGGTTCCTGGCCGTCTCCGGGGTGGTCCGGCAGCAGGAGGCGGCCCTCAAGCGGGCCCTCGACCTGGGGCCGGTGCGGACCTACTACGAGGAGCCGGTCCCGACCCTGCACAACGAGGTGGCCCGGGCCGAGCGGCTGCGGAAGGAGGGGGCGACCGAGGACCAGTCGCGGGAGGCGGCGACGTTCAAGATCACCTGGCTGACCGCCCCGGGGACGCCGGTGTTCCTGGCCGCCCTGGTGTCGATGGCCCTGTTCCGGATGTCGCCGGCTCAGGTCGGGGCGGTCTTCCGCAAAACCTTCGTCCAGATGAAAATCCCGATCCCGACCATCGGCCTGATGCTCGGCCTGAGCTACGTCACCAAGTACGCCGGGATCGACGCCACCCTCGGGGTGGCGTTCGCCGAGACCGGGGCGATGTACCCGTTCTTCGCCGCCCTCCTGGGGTGGCTCGGGGTGTTCCTGACCGGGACCGACGCCGGCAGCAACGCCCTGTTCGGCAGCCTGCAGAAGATCACGGCCACCGGGGTCTGGTCGGCCGGCCACCTGCCGGACTTGTCGCTCGGCCAGGCCCAAGTCCTCATCTGCACGGCCAACAGCACCGGCGGGGTGATGGGGAAGATGATCGACGCCCAGAGCATCTGCGTGGCGACGGCCGGGACGAACCAG
>JAIEQO010000644.1 GCA_019747655.1 Gemmataceae bacterium
AGGCGTCGGTCACGCCCGCCAGCCGGTCCAGGTCGGGGACCTTCAGGGCGGCCCCGCCCCGGCCGCGGTAGGCACCCCCGTCGCCGACGGCGAACGGGGCGGACTTCGGCCCCAGGAACCCGGCCCCGACCGACGCGGCGTACCGGGCCGGGGTGACGCTGACGAAGTTCGGCAGGTCGGCCGACCCCGAGCCGATCTCCTTGGCCAGCACCGCGCCGACGGCCGGGAACTCGATCGCCCCCTGCGGCTTGTACCCGGTGCGGAGGTAGAAGGTGGCCCGGTCGTGGTCGCCCTCCTTCGACGCCATCGACCGGACGACGGCGAGTTCCTTGCCGAGTTTGGCCAGCTTCGGGAGGTGTTCGCCGATCCTCAATCCCGGGGCGGCGGTGTCGATCTCCCGGAACGGCCCGCCGTTGGCGTGGCCGGGCTTCAGGTCCCACAGGTCGATGGTCGCCGGCCCCCCGTTCAGCCACAGGACGACGACGGACTTGACCGGCTTTTTGGGGGCGTCCGCCGCCAGGGCGCGGAGCCACCCGGACATCGAGCCGGCGGTCCCGCCGGCGCCGACGGCGGCGGACCGGAGCCACCCGCGGCGGGTGAGCGGATCGAGCGGACGATGCATGGCACGCCTCCTCGTGAAGTAACTGGGCCGGGCGGACGGCGACAAGACGGCGACCGCCCCGCTCTCGCGGCTCAGTCGATCGTGAACGGCTCCAACTCCACCGGCGCCTTCCCCACCTTGACCCGCCACTTCGAGGTCTTCGGGTCGGCGAGCCGCCCGTTCAGTCGGTCCGGCCCCTCTTCCATGTCCCGGCTGGTTGCCGCCGGCGGGGTCGGCCAGACCAAGGTCACGACGTACTCCCCCTCGGCCGCGCCGTCGTTCGTGGTGTACGTGGTGATCCGGAAGGTGCCGTCCGCCCCCGCCCGGCCGAACGGCTTGAGCGCCCGCTTCTCGTCTCCCTCGACTGTGTGGAGGATGACCATCGCCCCCTCGGCCGGCTTCCCCCTGTGGACCACCCTGCCGGTGACCGCGTACACCCGCTCCCGGCCGTCGCCCGCACACGACGCCGTCAGGGCCGCGAGGCCGGCGAGACAGACAGCCGTACCCCACCTCGGATCAACCACCCGCATCGCTCGACCTCCCATAACCCGGTCGGGTCAAAAGTCGCTCTCGGCGAGCACCTCTCCGCCGCTGCGGCTCATGACGGCGTAGGCGACGTAGACGTTGAGGCTCTGCCGGAAGAACCGCACCGAGCCGTCGGTGAAGACCGCGTTCGCCCCGCCCGTGTGGAAGCTGTAGAAGCCGCCGATCCAGTTCGAGCAGTTCACCGGGCACGGGCCCGGCTGGACCAGGCCGTCGTAGGTGAACGACCGATACCCGGTCACGTTCTCCGCGGCCCAGGCGCCGGACAGGTTGGGCCGGTCCGGCAGGATCGTCGGGGTGTGGTCGGTCGGGTGCCTCTTGCCGACCCGCCAGATGTAGGGGCGTCCGGCGTCCTCGCCGACCGCCAGCGTGTACGACGTCCCGTCGGCGAAGTCGGCGAACCGCCAGCCCTTCCCGGCATCACCGATCGCCCCACAGCCCATAGGCTTCAGTCCGGGTGCGATCCAGGGGGTGCCTTCGAGGCTCCTGAGTATGCCCTGGACGCCGAGGTAGTCCGTCGTCGCCGCGTCCGGGTACGGCCACAACGTCGGCCCGTAGGTGCCGGCGCTCAGGATGCGGGTGTCGTTCGGGGCGGACGGGCAGGTGAACGTCTTGACGGGGGTTTTGATCGCGGCGGCGTTGGCCGGGTCGGACCAGTCGAGGTCGAGCCGGAACTGGCCGGCGAGGTTGCCTTGCTCGATGTAGGGGAGGATCAGGGGCATCCAGCCGTGGCCGACCCCCTTGTTGAACGGCGACGGCACGACGTACGGCAGGTGGCCGCGGGCGGACTCGTAGTTGTGCATCGCCAGCCCGATCTGCTTCAGGTTGTTCGAGCAGCTCATCCGCGCCGCCGCCTCCCGGACCTTCTGGACGGCCGGCAGGAGGAGGCCGACGAGCACGGCGATGATGGCGATCACCACCAGCAGCTCGATCAGCGTGAACGCGGTACGTCGGGGCATGGGGGGTCTCTCCGCGGGTGTGGTTCAGTGGGGGCCGGACTTGCCGGCCTTGGGGTTGAGCGGCGGGCCGCTCAGCGCGATCGGCGGGACGACGTTCTCGCCGGCGGCGATGGTCACCTTGGCCACCGGCCGCTTCGGGTCGCGGTGCCGACCCTGGAGCAGGTCCGGGCCGGGGCCGCCGGCCTCCCCGGTGTACAGGACGGTGACGGCGTACTCCCCGGCCATCGCCCCGTCCCGCAGGTCGTAGCTGTTCGCCCGGAAGCTGCCGTCCGCCTCGACCCGCGCCCCCGGCTTGACCGTCCGCCAGTCGTTCTTGTCCAGCGGCAGGGGGTGGAACGTCACCACCGCCCCCGGCAGCGGCCGGCCGTTGTAGGTGAGCGTGCCCCGGGTCGGGAACCGGGCCGGCTTGTCGTCCGGCGTCCCGCCGCACCCGCACGCCGCCAGGGCGACGGCCGCGACCAACGGCAGCGGGCGGCTAACTGTCGCTGGCACTGATCACCTCCCCGCCGTCGCGGCTGAGGAACGCGGCCAGCACCGGGCCGGAGATGGACTCCCGGACGAACCGCACCGACCCGTCGAGCAGCAGGACGTTGGACCCGCCGGTGTGGAAGCTGTAGATGCCGTACAGGTTGTTGCAGTTCATGTTGCACGGCCCGAACCCCGGGTACACCGACTCCAGGCCGTCGGCCGTCCACGTCCCGACGAACCGCCCGCCCTTGCCGTTCGTCCCGGTCATGGCGTTCGGGAACGGGTGCGGCTTGAGCACCTTCCCGCGGGCCCGCTGCTCCAGCTGCCCGCCGAACTCGATCCAGGTGACGGTGTTGGAGGTGCCGTCGGTGGTCCAGTTGAGCTTGGGGACGGCCTCGGAGGCGAAGTTGGCGGTGGCCGCGTTGAGCGGCCCCAGGCACCACTCGTTCCCGACCGGGCCGACCGGGTTGTCGTGCCCCCAGGACGGGCCGGTGCTGACCGTCACCGCCTTGAAGGCGGGGTCGGTGAACATGCCGCCGGCGAACGGCTTGCCGGCGTCCGGGTCGGCCGGACACAGGTACGCCTTGACCGCCGTGGACACCACCGGGGTGTTCGCCGGGTCGGCCCCCGGCTTGGTGGCGTCGAACCCCCGGTACAGGGCGTCCTGCTCCAGGTACGGCAGCAAGAGGACGGACGGCGAGTACGGCGACTCGTACGGCCGCGACGGCAGGGCCTGCTGGGCGGTCTCGTAGTTGTGGATGCCCAGCCCGACCTGCTTGAGGTTGTTCGAGCAGCTCATCCGGGCGGCCGCGTCGCGGGCCTTCTGGACGGCCGGCAGGAGCAGCCCGACCAGGACGGCGATGATGGTGATCACCACCAAGAGCTCGATCAGCGTGAACCCACGGCGGCGGGGCGTGGCGGACTCCGCGGGGGTCGACGGCGACGGGTCAGTAGTCGTACGCATTGATCACCTCCCCCCCGGACCGGCTGATGAGCGCGGCCAGGACGTACCCGCTCATCTGCTCGCGGAGGAAGTGGACCGACCCGTCCAGGAACAGGGCGTTCGCCCCGCCCGTGTGGAACGCGTACACGCCGTAGTAGTTGTTGCAGTTGATCGCGCACGGGCCGATCCACCCGAAGGTCGGCTCGGTCCCGTCCGCGGTGAACGTGATCGCCCCGGTCTCGGCGAAGCTCACCCACTCGGCGGTGTTCGGCCCGACCGGGTTGGTCGGGGCCTGCATCCGCCCCTTCACCCAGTGCTGGGACGGGGCCGCCCGCTCGGTCACGATCGCCGTGTTCGACGTGCCGTCGGTGGCCCACGCCAGGGTCGGGTTGCCGGCCGGGTTGTAGTCGTTGGTGAACGGGGCCAGGGCCCCCATCCAGTACGGGTCGGCGGGCGTCCCACCGCCGGAGTAGAACATGGTCAGGGTGCTGTAGTCGGTGACGGCGGCCTCGGCCTTCGGGTCGCCCATCAGCCCTACCTGGACCAGTTTCTGCGGGGCGGCCGGGCACGAGTACGCGGCCAAGTGGGTGCCGGCGACCGGCAGGTTCACCGCCGCCCAGCAGTGCTTGGTCGGGTCGTACCGGCGGAACAGCGGCTCCTGCTCCAGGTACGGGAGCAGCCGGGTGTACAGGCTGTTCCCGTCCGCCGGGTCGCCGAGGCCGGTCCAGTCGTACGCCTTCGGCAGCTTCTGGTGGCCGGCCTCGTAGTTGTGGACGGCCAGCCCGATCTGCTTCAGCTTGTTGCTGCACGACATGCGGGCCGCCGCGTCCCGGACCTTCTGGACGGCCGGCAGGAGCAGGCCAATCAGGACCGCGATGATCGCGATCACCACCAGCAGCTCGATCAGCGTAAAGGCGCGGCGACGCGGCATGGGGGTCTCCTCGGGGTGGCTCGTCGGCGGGAACTGGGGCCGGTCAGTCGTCCAGGTCGTCCGGGCGGTACAGCTTCTTGTCCTCCGGGAACGGGAGGGCCAGCCGGTCGGCGTTCGGCGGCTTGGCGGTGTACCGCACCGTCATCCGGCCCTTCCGGGTGAACGCGAGCGTCGCCCGGAACGTCCCGTCCGCGGCCGTCCCGTCCGCGGCCACCGACCGGACCTTGAACTCGGCGGCCAGCTCCCGCTTGTCCGCGTCGTACTTGCCGACGGTGTACGTCAGCCAGTTGCCGGTCTTGGCCGTCCGGTCGGCCAGGAACGTGGGGATGCCGCCGAGGACCGTCCCGGTGACGGTGCCGTCGGCGTGGAACTCCCAAGCGTCCCCGCCGCCGGGGAGCACCCACTTGCCGACCACCCTGGCGGCGGGGTCCGCCGGCTTCGAGTCTCCTGCGGCCACACCGCCGACCGCCGCGGCGACCACGGCGAGCGGGACGAGACGGCGAATCATCGCACGGACTCCCACGACGGGTCAGTGGTTGGTGCTGAACTCGCTGCCGTTGAGCAGCACCCAGAAGACATCGGCCAGGGGCTTCGTCGCGCCCCCGCCGGCACTCCCCTTCTCGACGTACGCGACGAGCGGACCTAACTCTTCGCCGGTCGGCTTGCGGCCGAGGGCGGCGAGGTACAGCGCCCCGACCTTCCCGCTCGCGTCGAGGAACGGGGCGTCGGCGACCGCCCGCAGGGTGGGCGACTTCGCCGGGTCGGTGAGGTCGCCGGTCAGCGGCCCGTTCATCAGCGCCAGGCTCTGCAGGATCGACCGCCGGGCGTGGCCCCCGCGCTCGGTGCGGAACTTGGCGGCGAACCCCTCGCGGCCCCGGCGGGCGTCGATCGGGTCGAGGTCGGCACGCTCGGCGGGCAGGCCGGCGGCGACCCGGAGGCTGTCGTGGAGCTGCTCGCCGGTCAGCCCCCGGACGGCGGCGGCGGCGAACAGCCGGGGGTCCGTGCTGCCGCCCTGCGGGACGACCGACGACAACTGGTACGCCTTGGTGCCGACGACGGCGGCGGTCAGGTACTTCAGGTCGAACCCGCTGTCGGCGAACGCCTTCGCCAGCTCGTCGAGCAGCTCCGGGTGGCTGGCCGGGTTCTCCCCGCTCAGGTCGTCCAGCGGCTCCACCAGCCCGACGCCGAACAGGTTCGCCCAGACCCGGTTGACGGCGTTCCGGGCGAAGTACGGGTTGTCCGCCGCCGTCACCCAGTCGGCCAGCACGGCGCGGCCGGCGTCCGGGGTGGGGGCGGCGGGCCATGCCGGGTCGCGGTCGGTCAGGAGCCGGGCGGCGACGGTCCTCTTCGTGTCGCCGACGGCGATCTCGAACGTCGCCGCCTCCAGCCGGTCGGCCGGCGGGCGGGCGAAGAACGCGGCGGTCTGCCAGAACTGGTCGCGGGTCCAGCGGGCGAACGGATGGTCGTGGCACTGGGCGCAGTCCAGGTTGACGCCGAGGAACGCACGGGCGGTGTTCGCCGCCAGGCTCTCGGGCTTGAACTCGCTGGCCACGAGGAACGTGGTCGGAACCCCCTTCGCCGGCTGGACCCGCGGGGCGGTCAGGAGGTCGCGGGCCATGCGGTCGTAGGGGGCGTTGCCGCGGACGCGGGCGGCGAGCCAGTCCTCGATGTCGTCGGCGAGGACGGCGAACTGCGGGGTGTCGGTCTGCGGGACCCACTCCCGCCGCCAGAAGGTGGCCGTGTGCCGGGCGTGGGCCGGCGAGTCGAGGAGCGCGGCCACGAGCTTCGCCCGCTTGTCAGCGGCCTTGTCGCTCGAGAACGCCCGGGCCTCGGCGACGGTCGGGATGCGGCCGACGAGGTCGAGGTACACCCGCCGGGCGAACGTCGCGTCGTCGGCCGGGGCGGCCGGCTCGACCTTCCCGGCCTGCCAGCGGGCTGCGATCCGCGCGTCGATCTTGGCCGCGAGGCCGGCCGGGTCGGGCGGCGCGGCCGACGCCGTCGCGCTGGTGAACAGGAAGTTGGCCGCAGCAGCCAGTAGGGTGTAAACGGTCGCACGCGCCATCGCCTCACACCCCTTGGCATGATGATCGGCCGGTGTTTAACTAGGTCCCTGGTAGCAAGCACTGTTCCGTTTACGGCAACGACGGATCCCCGGTAAACAGCACACCTGCCGCGAGCCGTCGTCGCGGTCGACGGGCAGGGCGTGACCACCGCAGGTCGAATCTTGACCGGCCCGGCCCAAGATGACTCGCTTACGTTGGTTTCTCGTCCCGCGTGCCACATCCCGAGACGCGGCAGCGTGGTCCTCGTGCTGACGCTCGGAACGACCTGCGGCTCGGGGCCACGTACCCGTAACTCGTTCATCGACTGGTGAGGCTTTGTCTGCTGGGTCGGTGGAGGGCGGTCGTCCCCCGAACCCCGCATGCATCGAAGCGGGGTGGCCCTGGCGGTCGTGTAGGTCGAGTTCAAGGTGCATGATGTCCCGCCGGGGTACGGCTCCGCCGAGCTCGAGCTGCTGGCCGGCGACGGCACCCCGCCCTCGCGGCCCGCCGGCGGCTGAACCCCGGCGGCTTTTTCTGCCAGTGGCTTCCGGTGTACCAGCTCGGCCCGCGGGAACTGGAGCTGATCGCCGACAGCTTCGCCGCCGTCTTCCCGGACACGTCGCTCCGGTGGGGGCACCTCGACGCCCGCCGCCCGGTCGTGGCCTTGATCGGTAGCGATGTCCCGCCCGCCGCCGCCGCGGGGTCCGTCGAGGAGCGTCTCCGGCGGCTCTGGGAATCAGTTCCGGTCGACGACGAGATGCGGACCGCCCGGGACGTGTTCGGCCGCTACCTCGGGCACTGGCCGCCACGGCGGCCGGACCGCCTGAACACGGACGAGCACCCGCGGGTCGAGTTCTCGACCCCCGTGAGCCACCGCGACCACACCCTCTTGTCCGGCGACGCGCTCCGCCGGTACTACGACGACGTGTTGGCCCGGCTGCCGGACCGCGGACCGAGGCTGTCGCTGCCGCCGGACGACGCGGAAGCGCGGCGGGCGATGCACCGCCTCCTCCAACTTTCGCAATAATGCTCTGCCCGGGACGAATGGCTGTCATGACCCGAGCCGCCCGATGGCTTGGGGCCACCGGGCAGGAAAATTCCTGTAACGGACTTGACTTCTCGCATTCTGATCCGAATCATAGCCACAGTCTGCCAGCCGTACCGAAGTACCGGGGTTTGGGAGGGCTGACCGGCGGTGTCCGGTCGGCCCCACCGTCTCCCTTCCCGCGTACTCGTCTTCGACGACCTCCGGGTCGTCCCTGTTGTCTCGTAGACGGTCGTGATCGCTCGATTCTGCTGCGGATTTCTTCCCAACATCCGTCCGCGGGTGGACGGACCGTCACGCCACGGAGGGCGGCACCTCGGGGGCAGTTTCCATGTCCGTCTCGATGAGCCGTCGGAAGTTCTTCGGGGTCTGCGGCGCGTCCGCTGCGGCCGTCGCCACGGTCGGCGGGGGCACGGTGCGGGCCGCGAACTCGGTCCGCGTCGACTACAAGGGGTTCGATGTCTGGGCCGACGAAGCCCTCATCCGGCGGGCCGTGCCGATCGCGCTCGGTCGCATCCAATCCAAGGCCGTCCGCCAGAACGTGTACGATGTCGGTGCTCGGTACGCGCTCAGCGGCCGGGTGCTGAAGAACTCGAACATGACCGACAACGAGAAGAACCGCAAGAACCTCCTCTGGCACCAACTGTCCATCCTGTCTCAGCCGAACAGCCCGAACGACGACAAGACGGGGCGGCGGGCGTTCCCGGACATCTACATCCGGGGCGTGTTCGAGCCGAAGGCGAACTGGCTCGGGCGAGCGCACCTCGACAAGGTCGTGGTCAAGTGGGACGGCACGGAGTGGGTCCAGGAGGGCGACTTCGACCTCCAGATCAACACGCACTTCGTCAACTCGGGCGGGCGGTACAACAACGCCGAGGAGTGGGCCAGCACGATCGCCCACGAGATGCTCCACAACCTCGGGCACCAGCACCCGGAGGACGACGGCGGGGGCGAGTGGCAGATCGACGCCCTGAACATGGCCGTCCTCTGCGGCGGGCACTACGGGCACGCCGACCACAAGCACGTCTGCTCGTTCCACCGGTCGGGCGGCCACGACTGGTAAGCAAGGGTGGCAGTCCGGGGCGAGCGGCTCGAAGTTGCAGAGGGGCACGGTTCTGCTATCCCCGCCGCCCCCACTTTACCGATACCCGAGACACCGAAAGTTGATTCACTCGACGAATGCGGGGACCGAGTCAGCCGTCGATCCTCGCGGCGGTCCTGTCGGTCACGGCCGGCGGGCCGCTGCGTTCCTCCTACCACCTTGCCGCGCTGCTCGGGACCGTATCCGCCGCAACACAGACTACTCAGCCAGTCGCCGAGAGTCCGTCCGAGGGTTGCTGCGGTTGTAAGGCCTATCGGGAGCCGCAACCGGAACCGACCGACCCGCCGCGGCACGCACCCCACCGCCCGCCCGGACCGCGGAGGTCGGGTACTGTGTCACCGGGGACCGCTGCTGTCCCGGACAGGGGTCGTGCTGCGACCTCTCGAAGCGGGCGACGGCCCACGTCGCCAAGACGCCGACGAAGGCGGCCCGATGCCGCTCGACGGGCGACTGCTGCTGCCCGGGGGCCGGGTCGTGCTGTGCGACGAGCCGGGACCTGGCCGCCGGAGAGAAGGGGTGCGGCTCGCCGTTCAATGGCGAGCCCCCGATCGCACCGGCAACGCCGGCGGTGGCGCGACGTTAATCCGGGGCCGGCGCGTCCGGCGAAGGATTCGCTCCGCCCGTCACCCCCGCGCCCCCGGCCGGGTCGCGGGGGCCGGTGAGCAGGTAGACCACGGGGATGACGAAGAGCGTCAGCAGCGTGCTGGTGACGACCCCGCCGATCACCACCGTGGCCAGCGGCCGTTGCACCTCCGCCCCCATCCCGGTGCTGGTCGCCATCGGCAGGAACCCCAGGCCGGCCACCAGGGCCGTCATGAGCACCGGCCGCATCCGCGTCTCGGCCGCGTGCTCGACCGCCGGCCGCAGCGGCTGCCCGGCCTCCAGGTTGTGCCGGATGGCCGCCACCAGCACCAGCGTGTTCAGCACCGACACCCCGGACAGGGCGATGAACCCGACCCCGGCCGAGACGGAGAACGGCAGGTCCCGGGCCACCAGGGCCAGCACCCCGCCGACGGCCGCGAACGGGAGGCCGGCGAAGATGCGGGCCGCGTCCCACACCCCGTTGAACGTCAGGTACAGCAGCAGGAAGATCAGCCCCAGGGCCACCGGGACGACGACCGTGAGCCGGGCACGCGCCCGCTGGAGGTTCTCGAACTGCCCGCCGTACTCGAAGCGGTACCGCCCGGGCGGGAGCTGCACGCGGGCGGCGATCTTCTCGCGGGCCTCGGCGATGAACCCGCCCAGGTCCCGGCCGCGGACGTTGCAGGTGACCGACACCCGCCGCTGGGTCCACTCCCGGGTGATCGTGTTCGGCCCCTCGATCACCTCGATGGTGGCAAGCCGGGCCAGCGGGATCCGCTCCCCCGACGGGGTCGGCAGCAGGATCGCCCCGATCGCCTCCGGGCCGGCCCGCAGGGCGTCCGGCAGGCGGATGACGAGCGGGAACTGGAGCTGCCCCTCGTAGATCTGCCCGACCGGCCGGGAGCCGACCGACTCGACCAGGTCGAACACCGCCCGGGCCGGCACCCCGTACCGGGCCAGCTCGTCCTGCTTGACCCGCACCTGGAGGACCGGCTGGCCGCTCACCTGCTCGACCGCGAGGTCGGCGACCCCGGGGATGTCCTTGAGGACGGCCTCGACCTCCCCGGCCTTGGCCAGGAGGACCGCGAGGTCGTCCCCGAAGATCTTGACGGCCACGTCCGCCCGGACCCCGGACACCATCTCGTTGATCCGCAGCTCGATCGGCTGGGAGAAGCTGATCGCCTGGCCGGGGAGCCCCTCCAGGGCCTCTTGCATCTTGACCACCAACTCGTCCTGGGTGCGGGCCTTCGCCCACCCCCCGCGGGGCTTCAGGCCGACGAACATGTCCGTCACCTCGACCCCCATCGGGTCGGTCGCCACCTCGGCCGTCCCGATCCGGCTCCAGACGTCCTCGATTTCGTCCGGGAATTGCTCCTTCAGGAGCCGCTCGATCCGGGTGTTGTACCGCACCCCCTCCTCCAGCGAGGTGCCGGGCAGGCGGACGATGCCGATGACGAGCGACCCCTCGGACAGCCGGGGGGTGAACTCCGACCCGAGGGTGCGGGCGGCCAGCCCGCCGGCGGCCAGGCCGGCGGCGGCCACCGCCAGGACGAGGTACGGGCGGGCCAGGGCCCCGCGGACCAGCGGGTCGTACAGCCGGTGGAGCAGGCGGACGACCAGCGGCTCCCGCTCGCTCATCCTCCGCGGGAGGACCAGGCTGGCCAGTACCGGCATCAGGGTGAGCGACATCACCAGCGACCCGAGGAGGGCGAAGATGACGGTCAGGGCCATCGGCCGGAACAGCTTCCCCTCCACCTCCTCCAGGGCCAGGATCGGCAGGTAGACGATGAGGATGATGAGCTCGCCGAACATGGTCGGCCGCCGCACCTCGACGGCCGCGTCCCGCACCACGTCCAGGTGGGGCCGGTCGTCCGCCCCGGGGTGCGAGAGCCGGCGGACCACGTTCTCGATCATCACCACCGAGCTGTCCACCACCATCCCGAAGTCGAGCGCCCCGAGGGAGAGCAGGCTGGCCGCGATGCCGAACCGCCACATCCCGGCGAACGCGAACAGCATCGACAGCGGGATGGCGGCGGCGACGATCAGCCCGGCCCGCAGGTTGCCGAGGAAGACGAACAGGACGGCGACGACCAGCAGCCCGCCCTCGAACAGGTTCTTGCGGACGGTGTCGATGACGTGGGTGACGAGCTCCGTCCGGTCGTACACCGGCCGCGCCTCGACGCCGGGCGGCAGGGTTTTTTGCGTCTCCTCCAGCTTGGCCTTCATGTCCCGGGTGACGACGTACGGGTTCTCCCCCATGAGGATGAACCCGAGCCCGAGGACGGCCTCCCCCCGGCCGTTGACGGTCGCCGCCCCGCGGCGGATGTCCGCCCCGACGTTCACCCCGGCCACGTCCCGGACCCGGATCGGCACCCCGCCGCGGGCGGTGACGACGATGTCCAGGATCTGGTCGGTGGTGAACGTCCGGCCGACCCCCTGGACGAGCAGGGCCTCCCCCGACTGGACGATGTACCCGCCGCCGACGTTCAGGTTGTTCCCCTTCAGGGCCTCGGCCACCTCGGTGAACGTCAGGTCGAACTGGATCAGCTTCCGGGGGTCCACCCGCACCTGGTACTGCTTGTCGAACCCGCCCCAGGAGTTCACCTCGGCCGTCCCCGGGACGGTCCGCATCGGCGGCTTGATGTACCAGTCCTGGACGGTCCGGGCCTTGGTCGGGTCGTCCGCGTACTTGGCGGTGACCACGTAGTGGAACACCTCCCCCAGCCCGGTGCTCACCGGCCCCATCTTCGGCCGGTACGCCCCCTCGGCGAACTCGACCGTCCCGAGCCGCTCCCCGACCACCTGGCGGGCGAAGTAGATGTCCGTCCCGTCCTCGAACACGAGCGTCACCTGGGACAGCCCGAACTTCGAGATCGACCGCAACTGCTTGAGCCCCTTGAGCCCGCTCAGCGCCTGCTCGACCGGGAAGGTGATCTGCCGCTCGACCTCCTCGGGGCTCAGGGCCGGGGCGACCGTGTTCACCTGGACCTGCACCGGGGTGACGTCCGGGAAGGCGTCGATGGTCACCCGCTGGAGCGCGAACACCCCCAGCCCGACGAACCCGAGGGAGCCGAGGATGACCAGCAGCCGGTTGTGCAGGGACCAGTCGATGATGGCGTTGAGCACGGGGAAGGCCCGGGGGGTGCGCTAGTGGTCGTCGGCCAGCCGGCCCTTGAGGACCTCGCTCTTGAGGACGAAGCTGCCGGCCGCCGCGACCGCCTCGCCCGGCCGCACCCCGTCCGTCACCTCGACCCACTTCGGGTCCCGGACCCCGAGCCGCACCGCCCGCGCCTCGAACGTCAGGTCGTCCACCCGGACGAACACGTACCGGCAGTCCCCCTCCCGCTGGACGGCCTCGACCGGGACCACGGTGGCCGGGGCGGCCGGGTCGCGGAGGGCGATGGCGGCGGTGCCGAACGTGCGGGCCCGCCAGTGCCCCTTCGGGTTCTCGACCACCGCCCGGACCCGCAGGGTGCGGGTCCGGGGGTCGATGGTCGTGCTGGTCCACGTGATCGGCCCGGCGACCGACTCCTCGGGGTGGCCGTCGGCCCGGAAGGTGAGCGGCTGGCCGGCGGCGACCTGGTCGGCGTCCTCCGCCCGGATGTCGGCCACGGCCCACAGCCGGGACAGGTCGGCGACCACGAACAGCGTCCGGGCCGGGTCCACCACCGCCCCGGGCACCACGTTCCGCTCGACCACCACCCCGGCGAACGGGGCGACCACCGGCAGTAGGTTGGTCGAGGTCAGGTCCGGGTCGAGCGTCTTAAGGTAGCCCTCCGGCAGGCCGGCCAGCCGGAGCCGGCTGGTCTGGTCTTCCGGCTTGAGCTTCCGCAGGTCGTCGTACTTGACGGGCAGCCCGAGGTTGACCAGGGCCTGCTGGAACCCGAGGACCCGGACCCGGACCTCCCGGACGGCCGACTCGGCCTCTTGAATCCGCGCCCCGGCGACCGCGTCTTTGGACGCCTGGAGCTGCTCGACCGCCTTGGTCCGGAGGTCGAGCTGGGCGATGGCCTCCAGGAAATCGGCCTTCGCCTTGCCGACGGCGGCGGCGTCGATCAGGGCGACCACCTCCCCCTCGGCCACCGGGTCGCCCTCCTGCTTCTCGACCCGGACCACTGTACCCGCCGCCCGGCCGGACAGCCGGGCCACCCGGGTCTCGTCGTACTGCAACTCGGCCAGGGCGGTCACCACCGCCGGCAGCGGCCGCCGCTCGACCGGGACGACCCGCAGGCCCATCTGCTCGGGGACCTCGGCGGACGCCAGGCGGACGCGGGTGCGGTCGAGCGGGCACGGGCCGGCCGCCTCCCCCGGCCCGGGGGTGACCCGCACCGGGTCGCCCTCGTCTTTGCCGGCGGGGGCCGGCTCGCGGGCGGCGAACGGGTTGCCGAACTTCCACTCGGTGCGGACCCCCCACGCCGCGATCCCGGCGAGGGCGGCGAACAAGATGACGGTCGGAACCTGCGCCCGCACGGCCGCCATCCAACCGCCCGCCGGGGGGGCGGGGTCGGGGGGCGGCGGGTCGAGCGGCGGTCGCGGTTGGTCGAGGGGTTGGGTCGACATTCACGCCCTCGCGGAGGCCACGGCGTCGCGGGCACCGGGATTCATGACCCCGACGAGGAAAGCATATTCCGTACCCCGGCCGTGATCCAGACGGGGGCAGCCGCGTCCGATCCGAATAGCTCCCCGCGTCACAGCGGCAGTTCCGACGCCTGCCGGCTCGTCCGCTCGACCTGGATCGTCGAGTGGCCGATCTTGAACTGCTCCTTCACCGCCGCCGCCGCCCGCTCCGCGACGAGTTCGGCGGCCTCCGGGGCCACCCCCGCCGCCAGGACGAGGTGCCCGCTCATGGCGTCGATCCCCGAGGTGATCGTCCAGACGTGCAGGTCGTGGACCGCGGCCACCCCCTCGACCCCGAGCAGCGCCTTCTCGACCTCGGCCAGGTTGATGTGGGCCGGGGTCGCCTCCAGCAGCACGTCCACCGCCTGCCGCATCAGCCCCCACGTCCGGGGGAGGATGAACAGCCCGATCCCCACCCCGAACAGCGGGTCGGCGTAGTACCAGCCGGTGGTGAGCATGACCGCCCCGGCGACCATCACCCCGACCGACCCGAGCAGGTCGCCGACCACCTCGAGGTACGCCCCCTTCATGTTCAGGCTCTCGCCCGCCGACCGCCGCAGCATCCAGATGCCGACCAGGTTGACGACCAGCCCGACGGCGGCGACGGCCAGCATGGGGAGGCTGGCCACCTCGGGCGGCTCGCGGAACCGACGGTACGCCTCGTACAGGATGAAGAAGGCCATCAGGAAGAGGACGACGGCGTTGGCCAGGGCGGCGAGGATCTCGACCCGGTAGTACCCGTAGGTCCGCTGGGGGGTGGCCGGCTTTTGCGACATCCAGGCGGCGAACAGGGCCAGCCCCAGCCCGCCCACGTCGGTCAGCATGTGGGCGGCGTCGGCCAAGAGGGCGAGGCTGTTGGTGACGAGGCCGCCGACCACCTCGACCAGGAAGTAGGTGAACGTCAGCCCGAACACGATCCACAGCGCCCGCCGGTTCTTGGCGGTGACGGACACCTGCTCGCTCATCGCATCGCTCCTGCTGCCCCCCGCCGCACCGCCCCCAGGTCAGGATAGGTGTGGGTCGGGGAAACAGGAGATCACTACCGGAACGACGGGCTGAACGCGGCCCCGCGGGAGGGGAATAGCTCCTGCTTCTCGATCGGGGCCAGGGCGAGGACGATGAGGGTGAACTCCCGCAGCGTCCCGAGTTGGTCCGGCATGACCCACACGTGGCAGTCGCCGGTGCAGCCGCGGTGGCGGCCGATGTAGCAGGCGCACTTGGGCACGTCGTGCTTCTTCCCGCAGGCGAGCCAGGGGGTGTTGAACTTCTCCAGTAAGTCTTCCAACTTCCGAATCTTGTCCTCCGCCTGGGCGATCAGCCCGACGTTCCGCTGGCTGGCCTCGCGCAGCTCTTGCGACGGGACGTACGATCCGAGCGACATCTCGATCGCCGCCAGGAGGAGGGTCTTCTGGCCGGCCGGTTGATTCACCGCTCGCTTCTGGTCACCCGTGCCGTCGAGTGTATACAGCTCGTGCCTCGTCCGTTCCAGAACCTGGGCACCAGTAATCCCAAGCCGTACCGACCCGACCGAAGCAGGGGCGATCGTGTCCTTGTGGACTAGTTCCCACACCTCCGTCAACTCGTACCGCTCCTGAACGAGTCGCCGGAGCACTGCCGTGCGATCCTCCAACTCCTTCTTGGCGACGACCTCCGGACCCGTCATCGGGTCAAAAAAGTCGCGATTCAGCTTCTTCTCAGAGTCCTTTTTGGGTGTGATGTCATTTTGAAGTTTAGATATATGTGCTTCTACCTCACTTAGGCGATTCGTGATGATCGCGAGAGTATCGTTTTTCAGGAACAGTTGCCGGCGGACTTCCCGCTTGGGGAGGATGTCGAACCGGACGCTCAGTCCGCCGATCACCTTGAGGATTTCGGCGTCCACCTCCGGGTTGGCCGGATCGGTCGCCTTGCGGTAGGCCAGCCGCAAGAGTTCCAGTTCTTCCGGCTCGGACGTGGGGTCCACGTCCCACTGGTTGACGACGCCCCGCTGGCCCGACACGCCGGGGATGAACTTGGAACCGTTGCCGCTTTCCAGGATGGCCCCGAACTCGGCCCCGAACGTGCCCGACCCTTGGTCTGCCACCTGTACCAGCCCGCCCTTGAGCTTGACGTGCCACGGCAGCGCTTCGGGGTTGCAGGCGATGGCCGCCAAGTTGTCCAGTACCTGCTGGTGCTGGAGGTCCGTGAGCGTGCTTGCCTGCTTGACGGTGCGGCGCTCCAGCGCGGTGTGCGTGCAGCCGGTGCCGACGGTCGCGACGAGGGCCAGAATGATCCACGGGCGCATGATCTCACCTTTTCACTCGGCCGGGGCTTACTTGGGTACGTGGCGCGGCCCGGCCGTTTCGCGCGAACCCGGAGTGGCTGGTGCGGATGCGGCGGGATGCGCGGTCTGCCCGGTCTGCTACCGATCTTCGGCGAATGGGACGGTCGAACTGAAGGGCTTGTGCCGACCGTCCGGGTTGGATGGCCGGGGCCGCTGCCGCGCGGAATCTGACGAGTTGCAGCGATTCAGGACATCTGTGGTCGGCCCGCCCCCGCCGGCTACCAACGACAAAGGCCAGGGCGTAAGCCCCGGCCTCGACGGGCGGCGTCGGCCTCCGATCAGTGGCGGGACCGGTGGTGCGGGACGGGGCGGTAGCTGTGGGCCGGGCTGTACACCGGGGCGGGGTACCCGACGACCCCGCCGCCGTAGACCGGCCCGCCGTAGACCGGCACGGCGGACACGCCCACCCCGAACCCGGCGGCCGGGTAGCCGGCGTGCCCGAGGGGCGGGCGGACGCCGTGGTGGACCGGGGCGACCGGGTGGTGTGCGGCCGGAGCGGCGTGACCGCCGCCGTGCTGGGCCGACGCCGAGCCGGCGGTGGCGAACAGGGCCAGGGCCGCGACGGCGGCCGTGATGACGGACTTCATGGTGAACTCCTCGGGCGAAGCGGGCGGGTCGGCCGGGGCCGCGGTGGCGAGGCCGCCCGCCTTGCAAGAGTTACGCGCCGGCCGGTCGGACTTGCGCCGGCCGACGGGGGGCGGGCGGTCACCCGCCGCCGGCGAACCCGACGACCAGGAACGTGCAGTCGTCCGCCGCGTTGCCGCCGGCGTGGCCGAGCACGGCCGCCCGCACCCGCCTGGCCACCTCGCCGACGGCGGCCTCCCGGTCCTGCTCGACCAGGGCGGCCACCCGCCCCCGCCCGAACATCCGGCCGGCCGGGTCGTGGGCCTCGCTCAGCCCGTCCGTCCAGCAGGCCAGCCGGTCGCCGGCCCGGACCGCCACCTCGCCCGTCTCCCACGTCGAGTCGCCGTCGATCCCGAGCAGCGTCCCGGTCGCCCCGAGCGAGACCGCCGGCCCGGCCGCCGGCAGGAACAGGGCCGGCTCGTGCCCGGCGCTGGCGTACCGCAGCCGCCCGGCCGCCGGCTCCCACCGGGCCACGAACACGGTGGCGAAGTCCTCCGGCAGGGTGACGGCGGCCAGCCGCCGGTTCACCCACCCGAGCATCGCGCCCGGGTCGGCGTGGGCGGCGGCCGCCTCGGCCAGGAGCACCTTGAGCATGGCCGCCGTCATCGCCGCCGGGACGCCGTGCCCGACCACGTCGGCCACGCACACCACCGCCGTCCCGTCCGGCATGGGCATCAGGTCGTAGTAGTCCCCCGCCACGTCGTCCGCGGCGAGGTGGAAGACGCCGACGTCGAGCCCGGGGAGCCGGTCGCCCTCCGGCAAGAGGTGGTGCTGGATGCGGCGGGCCTTGTCGGTCGCCGCCTTCCGCCGGCCCTCGGCCTCGGCCAGCGCCCGGCTCATGGCGTCGACCGCCCCCGCCAGCCGGGCGAGTTCGGCCGCGGCGTAGTGCCCGGCCGAGCTTCCGTAGTCCCCGGCCGCGATCCCGTCGATGGTCCGCACCAGCCGCCGCAGGGGCCTCTGGACGACCCGGCGGACCACCGCCGTGACGGCGACGGCGAGCAGGCCGCAGAAGGCGAGGACGCCCGCCGACCGGACGACCACCTGCCGCCGGACCTCCGCCCGCACCCGGGACATCCGCTCGGCCACGTACACCGTCACCCCGGCCTCGGCGTGCCGGCCGACGATCAGCTCGGCGTCCTCCGGGTGGTCGGCGTCGGCCGCCGCCCGGACCGCCGCCAGCAGCTCGTCGGACGCCCGGTGGTGGGCCCGGGACTGCAACACCCGGCCGTCGATTTCCACGACCAGGTGGTGGCCGGGCGAGTCGGCGTCGCTCATCCGCCCGCACACCGCGCCGATGAACCGCTGCTGGCGGTCGGCCGGCTCGCCCTTGTACCCGGCGACGGCCAGGTGGAACGTCACCGCCTGCTCCCGCAGGGACGCGGCCTTGTCGGCCAGCCGCTGGTGGCTCTCGCGGTGGTAGTCGAACGCCAGGAACCCGGCCGCCGCGACGGCGACGAGCAGGTTCACCGCCAGGGCGACCCGGCCGCCGACCGAGGCGGGAATGAGCGTGTGGGGCCGCACGAACTGCCGTTCCTCCTGGTCCCGTGTCTCGCGGCCTCGGGTCACCGAGCCGACTCATCCGCCGGAGCGGATGCCGCCCGGAGCTGCGGTGTCCTGGGTCGTGCCCCCCGGGCTCCTGATCCGCCTCACTTCGGTCGGGCGGCCTTCTCCTTCTCCAACTCGATCTCGGCTTGCAGGCGGTTCGCCCGGGCCTTGAGCAGATTCGCCCTCGGAACGGAATGGGCTTGAACGGATTTTTCCGTGTTCTTCTCGATTTCCTTGGCGAGTTCGGCCTTCCTCTCCAAGACAGCGAGGCGCTCCTGGTGCGTCTCGCACAACTCCAGTTCGGCGGCGTTGACCTCCCGCTGGGCCTCCAACACGGTCGTCAGCGGAACCTGACCACCCTTGTACGCCTCGGTCATCCAGTCCGCGAGCTGCTGGAGCAGGGCGAGCCGCTCCTGTTGTAGCTCGCGGATCTTCGCGTTGCCACCGGGCTGGCCCCTGGGCGGCGGGTCCTGGGGGGCGTTGGCCGCTTTCGGCGGCTCCGGGGGGTTCGCCTTCTTCGGCTCGTCCGGCGCGGACCCGGAGTGACGGGCCGAGATCGCCACCCCGGTCAGCGTCATCGTGCCGACGAGGAGAACGCCGGCCACCAGCTTCAGCTTCGGGATGAACATGGCGCGCAGAACCTCCTCAGTAAGTGTGGCGACGGCCGGGGCCAGGCCGGACATCGGCTGGCCCGCCGCAACCCGCCAACCGGCCGTGATCGCGGACGTGACCAGCGGGGGCGGCACGTCGCCCCCGGCCGCCTCGCCGACCCCCAGGACGGCCACACCGGCGGGCGGGACCGCCCCGGCACGGGTCAGCCGGTCGGCCAACAGCTTCCTCGCCCGCGACAGCCGCCCGGAGAGCGTGCCCTCCGGCCAACCGAGTTCCCGGGCCGCGTCCTTGAACGTCTTCCCCCCCAGGTCGCACAGGACGATCGGTGCCCGGTACTTGTCGGGCAGGCGGCCCAACTCCCGGTCGAGGACCGGCCGCAGGTCGTCGGGGGGCGGGTCGGTCACCCCGGGCTCGGGCAGCACCGCCACCTGCCTCTCCCTCGCCCCCCGCCGCGCGGCCGTCGCCCTGGCCTTGACGGCCGTCTGGCGGGCGACCCCGTACAGCCAGTTCCCCACGCCGCCCCTCGGGCTGATGGACGCGGCCCGCCGGACGAGGACGACGAACGTCGTCTGGAAGGCGTCCTCGGCGTCCTGGGTGTGGCCGAGGATGCGGCGGCAGACGCCCCAGACCATCGGGCCGTGCCGCCGCACGAGGGCGTCCCAGGCGACCTCGTCCCGCCGCTCGATGAAGCGGCCCAACAAGTCCCCGTCGGGAACGCCCTCCGAATGCCGGAGGGCGTCCGACCGCAGGAGGTAGACCAGGATGTCGTCGAGCGTCTTCGCCACGGCCGCTCCGGTTCGCCCGCCACCAATTTCCGGCTCGGGAGCCGTTTCGTACAGAATTCTTCCGTGGTCCACCCTGTGCCGCTGGACGGCCTGCTACCGACCGCCGGGTCGGTGCCCGATCCGTCTCGACCTTCGATGCCGCCCGCTCATCGTTCAGGTGGGCGGAAGGGAGAACCCTCGCCCTCACGGCTTCACGTCACCGAACAGGCTCAGCCGCTGGACCGCCCGCCGCCGGCCGGCCTCCCCGGCCGGCCCGCCGAGGTCCCCGCCGAACCGGACGCCGCCCGCCGGGAGCCGAGCCAGCACCCGGTCGAAGTACCGCCGCAGGGCCGGCCCGGACAGCGTCCGCCCGGCCCGGTGGCTGACCGGGGCGGCGAACTCCAGCCGGGGGTGTTCGTCGGTGTTCAGCGGGCGGCCCGGGCCGCGGACCCACTCGCCGGCGTACAGGGCCGGCACGTCGGCCGGCACCCGCAGGTCGGGGTCCGCCCCGTCGGGCAC
>JAIEQO010000119.1 GCA_019747655.1 Gemmataceae bacterium
GGGACGACGATCACGGCCGGCGGCGGGCTGACCGTCGCGGTCGCGGCGGCCGGCACCATCGACGGGGTGATCGCCGGGCCGGGCGGGCTGGTCAAGCGGGGGGCCGGGGACCTGACCCTGGCCGGGGCCAACACCTACGCCGGGCCGACCACGGTGGCCGGCGGCACCCTGCTGGTGAACGGCGACCAGTCGGCCGCGGCCGGCCCGGTGGCGGTCAACGCCGGCACCCTGGCCGGGACGGGAACCCTCGGTGGGGTGGTGACGGTCAACGCCGGCGGGACGATCAACCCCGGCTCGCCGGCCGGGGTGGTCGGCACCCTGACCGTCGGCGGGCTGCGGTTCAACGGCGGGACGTACCGGGCCGACTTCACCGTCAGCCGCTCCGACACGATCGCCACCGCCGGGCCGGTCGACCTGGCCGCCCCGGCCGTCGGGGCGTTCGTCGTCGGGAACGAGGCCGGGGCGCTGGGGTCCGGCGCGGACCTCAACCTGATCCGCAACACCGGCCCCGGGCCGATCGCCGGCACCCTGGCCGGGGCGGGCGAACAGGCGGCCGGGACGGCCAACGGGGTGGGCGGCTACTTCACCTACGAGGGCGGGAACGGCCGCAGCTTCATCTTCGCCCCCAACGGGTTCTTCCGGTACAACTTCCCGGCCCCCGGGGACTACACCCTCCGGCTGCGGGGGCCGAACCTCCGGTTCGTCCGGGACGCCGACGGGGAAATCCTCGACGCCCGCCCGCTCGCCTCCGTCGCCAGCTTCGTCGAGGTCAACGCGACGGCCGGGGACGACACCCTGACGCTCGACTACCGGGCCCCCGGCGGGTTCTTCCGGCGGGACATCGAGTTCGCCGGCGGGGACGGGTTCGACACCCTGCGGCTCCTCGGCGGGACGTTCGGCCGGACCCGGTACGACCACGCCGGCCCCCAGGACGGGGCCATCTGGAACTACGCCGACCCGGGCGGGGCGGTCGCGCTGAACCGGATCACGTACACCGGGCTGGCCCCGATCGTGAACACCGGGACGGCGGCCGACGTCGTGTTCAACCTGCCGGCCGGGGGGACCAACGAGGCCGTCCTGGAGGACGCCCCGGACTTCCCCGGCCCGCCCGGGGTGGGGCTGACCCGCCTCCGGTCGGCGAACGGGACGTTCGAGCAGACGGACTTCGCCAACCCGACCAACTCCCTCACCGTCACCCGGTCCAACCCGACCGACACCCTCACGGTGGACGCCGTCCCGGACTTCACCGCCGGCCTGACGGCCGGCCGGGACCCGTTCGGGGGCAACGCCTCCTTCGCGGCCGTCACCGTCCTGGCCGACCTGAGCCTGACGACGGGAAGCGGGGACCTGACGGTGTTCGCCGACGCCATCAACCTCGGCGGCCCACCGTCCCGGGCGGCGACGATCCGGACGGCCAACGCCCAGACGTACAACGGGCCGGTGGCCCTGGCCGCGGATGTCACCCTGGTCAGCACCGGCGGGGGGAACGTCGCCTTCGCCGGAGCGGTGGACGGCCCGGGGGGATTGACGGTGACGACCGCCGGGGCGACCACCTTCGCCGGTCCGGTCGGGGCCGGCGGGGCGCTGGCGGCCCTGACCTCGGATGGAGGCGGGGCCACCACCTTCGCCGCCGGGCTCGTCCAGACGACCGGGGGCCAGACCTACGACGACGCCGTGACCGTGGCCGCCGACGTCACCTTCCGCTCGACCGGGGGCGGGGCGATCCGGTTCCGGTCGACCCTGGACGGCGGGTTCGACGTGCGGGCCGAGACCGTCGGGGCCACCGCCTTCGACGGGGTGATCGGCGGGACGGACCGGCTCCGGTCGCTCGTGACCGACGCCGGCGGGACCACGGCGGTCGACGGCGGGTCGGTCCGGACGACCGGCGGCCAGACCTACGGCGACCCGGTCACGGCCGGGGCCGCGGCGACCGAGTTCGACTCGGACGGGAACGGGGCGATCACCTTCGGCGCGACGCTGGGCGGGGCCTCGGCCGTGTCCGTCCGGACCGGCGGGGCGACGACGTTCGGCGGGGCGGTCACGGTCGGGTCGCTGGCGACCGACGCCGGCGGGACGACCGCGGTGGACGGCGGACTGGTGCGGACCGACGGGGGTCAGACCTACGGCGACCCGGTCACGGTCGGGGCCGCGGCGACCTTCGCCTCGACCGGGGGCGGGGCGGTGGCGTTCGACGCGACCCTCGACGGCGGGTTCGCCGTGGCCGTCAACACCGGCGGGGTGACCACCTTCGGCGGGGCGGTCGGCGGGGCGACCCCGCTCGCGGCCCTGACCACCGACGCCCCGGGCTCGACCCGGGTGAACGGCGGGCGAGTCCGGACGGCCGGCGGACAGGGGTTCGGCGACCCGGTCGCGGTCGGCGCGAACACGACATTCGAGTCGGTCGGGCCGGCCGCGGATCGGGGGATTACCTTCGGCGGGACACTGGACGGCGGGTTCGCCGTCGCCGTCAACACCCCCGGCGTAACGACCTTCGGCGGGGCGGTCGGGGGCGGCACCGCCCTCGCCGCCCTGACCACCGACGCCCCGGGCTCGACCGCCGTGGGGGGCGGGCTGGTCCGGACGGCCGGCAACCAGACCTACGGCGACTCCGTCACGGTCACGACCGACACCGCCTTCCGGGCCGAGGCGGCCGGCGCCGTCACCTTCCTCGGCGACCTCGACGGGCCCTTCCAGATCACCCTCTCGACGGACGGGGCGGTGCAGCTCGGGGACGCGGCGGCCGACGCGGTCGGCCGGACCGCCCCGCCGAACACAATCCTCTTCCCCGGTGCGCTTGGTGTGGTCCGGGTGAACGCCGGGCTGTTCCGGGTCCAGAATCAGCAGACCTTTCCCCGGCCGCTGACCGTCGGGGCGGACGCGGCGGCGGTCGTCCGGGTCGAGTCGGTGAACAACCGGGAGGTCGGGTTCGGGTCGACGGTGGACGGCCCCGGCGGGCTGGTGGTCGCCACCGCCGGGCTGACGACGTTCCTGGCCCCGGTCGGGGCCGGCACCCCGCCGGCCTCGCTGGCCACCGCGGTCGGCCCGACCGACGCCAACGGCGGGCCGGTCATCACCACCGGCCCGCAGACCTACGCCGGCCCGGTGTACGTCAGCGTCGACTCCGAGTTCCGGTCCACCGGGGGCGGGGCCATCACCTTCGCGGGGAGCTTGGACAACCTGCCCGCGGCCGGGCCGTTCGCCGTCGCCGTGAACACGGCCGGGCTGACCGTCTTCGGCGGGGCCGTTGGCGGCAACGGGGGCACCGGGCTGCGGACGCTGACCACCGACGCCGGCGGGACCACGGCCGTCAACGGCGGGCTGGTCCGGACCGTGGAAGACCAGGCCTTCGGGGACGACGTGGTCGCCCTGAGCGGCACGTTTCGGACCACGGGCACCGGGTCGGTGGTGTTCGCCCGGTCGCTGACCGGGGCCGCGGCCGCCAACCCGGACCTCCGGGTCGAGTCCGCGCTGGATGTCCGGTTCGACGGCCCGGTCGGGGCCCCGGCCGCTACCCCGGCGGCGGTCGGGGCGCTCACCGTGACCGCCGGCCGGGACGTGATCGCGGCGGCCGGGGTGGTCGTGGCCGGCCCGGTCGGGGTGACGGCCCAGGACGTGTCGGTGGCCGGCGGGCTGAACGCCAGTGGCGCCCTGACGGCTACCGTGCAAAACCTGATTGTGGCCGGCGGGACCCAGGTCGGGGGGGACGCGACGTTGACCGCCACCCGGGACGTGTCAGTCACGGGCGGGCTGACGGCCGGCGGCAGCCTGACGGCTACCGTGCGAAACCTCACCCTGGCCGGCGGGGCCCAGGTCGGGGGGAACGCGACGTTGACCGCCACCCGTGAGGCGTCCGTGTCCGGCGGGCTGGGCGTCGGCGGGACCCTGACCGCGGCCGTCCGGAACCTGATCCTGACCGAGGGGGTTCGGGTCGGCGGCGACGCGGACCTCGCCGCGGCCGAGAACATCTCCGTGGCCGGCGACCTGGACGCCGGCGGGGCGGTCCTCGTCCGGACGGCCCAGGACCTGGTCCTGAGCGGGAGCGTGACCGCCGCCGGGTTCCGGCAACTGGCCGGTACGGGCACGACCGGCCTGGCCGGCGGGACGCTGACCACCACCCGGGACGGGGTCGGCATCACCACCGGCTCGATCGTCCTCGGGTCCGGGGTCGTGGCGGCGGGCCAGACGGTCGGGCTGACCGCGTCCGTCGGCGGGGTGAACCAGACCTTCACCGCCGGCGGCCTGATCGCCGGCGACCTGCGGCTGACCGGGGCCGGCCCGTTCCGGCTGAACAACCCGGCGAACGCGGTCGGCGGGGTGTTCGGGGCGGACGTAACCGGCCCGGTCACGCTCCGGGTGGCCGGGGGCCTGACGGTCGACCCGGCCGTCGGGGTGACGACCGGTGGGCAGAACCTGACCATCTACGCCGGCGGGGCGTTGACCTTGATCGACCCGGACCGCGGGCCGGGCCGGTACTCGCGGAACCTGATCGATGTCGGGGGCGCGGCGGTAGTGATCGTCCCCGGGATCGGGGCGGCCGGCCCGACCACGTTCACCTTCGACGCCGAACTCCGGGCCGGGTCGGCCCGGTTCGGCAACCCGGCCGGGAGCCCGGCCGACGCCGACGGGCGGCCGACGAACAACGCCGGCCGGGACCGGTTCCGCGTCCGGCCGAGCCGGAACGTGGTCGTCACCGTCGTCGGGAACGACCCGGCCACCTTCCCGGGCGACTCGGTCTTCCCGTTCACCACCACCTCGGCCCTCGGGCCCGGGGTGTCGGCCGGCGTCGCCACCATCCGGTTCGTCCAGGAGGGTGCGGACGGGGCGAGCATCCGCGGCCGGTACGAGGTGACGTTCGCCGGCGGCGGGGCCGGGGTGCTGCGGTTCGAGCAGGTCGAGTCGTTCGGGGAGCTGGGGTACCGGGCGGCGGCCGTCCAGACGGCCGCCCGGGACTACTCGATCCGCCTCCAGTTGGTCCAGACCCAGCCGACCCAGGGGGCGGTCCGGGGGCAGGCGATCGAGGCCAACCCGTTCGTCGTCGCCCCGGTCTTCGTCAACCCGCTGTACCCGTTCTCCGCCCCGGCCCTGGCGTTCGGGGACGTGGACGGGGACGGCCGGACCGACCTGGTGATCGCCGCCGGGGCCGACGACGCCCCGCTGGTGACCGTCATCCGCGGCGCCCGGCTGTTCGAGCAAGACCGGATCGACCTGAACAACCTCGACCCGGACCGGGACCTGATCGCCCAGTTCTACGCCTTCGACGACCCGACGTTCCGGGGCGGGCTGTCGGTGGCGGCGGCCGACTTCGACGGGGACGGGGCGGCCGAGGTGGTGGTCGGGGCCGGCCGGACCGGCGGCCCGCGGGTGAGCGTGTACGGCCTGCGGCCGGGGGCCGCCGGGCTGTCGGCGTTCGACCGGATGACCACCGCGGCGGCCCGGGTCCCGGCCGCGCTCCGGAACTTCCTCGCCTTCGAGGGGTCGCAGCGGGGCGGGGTGAACGTGGCCGCCGGGGACGTGGACGGGGACGGGACGGCCGACCTGGTCGTCGGGGCCGGGGCCGGCGGCGGCCCGCGGGTGAAGGTCTACTCGGGCAAGACCGGCGACCCGGTCCAGGACTTCTTCGCCTACGAGGACACGCTCCGGGGCGGGGTGCTGGTGGCCGCCGGGGAGTACGACCCGGCCCGCACGGGGGCCGAAATCCTGACCGGCCCGGGGTACGGCGGGGCCCCCCGCGTCCGGGTGTTCGGGTACGACCCGGCCGGCCCGGTCGGCCTGGCCGACTTCTTCGCCCCCGGGTTCATGACCCCCCCGCGGGGGCTGACGGTGCTCAACCCCACCGCCACGGCCGGGGTCGGCGGGGTGGCGTTCGGGGCCCCGGCCGCCGACGGCCGGCAGGACATCCTGGTCGGCTCGGCCCGGGGGCCCGGGCTCCAGCTCCGCCAGTACGCGTTCGACGCCGCCGGGCGGATCACCGCGGAGGTCGACCTGTTCGCGGCCCTGGCCCAGGAGGGGCAGCCGAACGCGGTCCCGATCCCCGACCCGGCGACCGGGGCGGCCCTCGGCCGCGGCCAACTGTTCGACGGGGCGACGGTGGCCGGGTTCTCCGTCCCCGGGGACGACCCGCTCGCCGTCACCCTCCCCTGACGGCAGGCCCAACGGGATGACCCCGTAAGGCCGGGCCCGGCGGCCGGTATCCGCCGTCCGGTCCACATCCCCCACCGAGGGCCGGTCATGACTCCCAACGAGGTGATCGCGGGTTCGTTCCGGTCGGGCAAGCACATGGTCCACCGCTTCGTCGCCGACCTGTCCCCGGCCGAGTGGCGGCACCAACCGGTCCCCGGGGCGAACTCGGCGGCCTGGATCGTCGGCCATTTAGCCCTGGTCGCCCGGCGGGTCGCCGGGGCCCGCCTGGGCGTCCCCGAAGCCGACCTCCCATCCGTTGAGGAGGAGGCGGCGAAGGCGTTCGCCACCACCAAGCAGGCGGCCGGGGACCACTCCGGGCTGGGCGACCCGGCCGGCTGGCTGAAGCTGTTCGACGACTGTACGGAGCGCGCGATCGCGGCCGTGATGAAGGTGCCGGCCGACCAGCTCGGGGCCCCGGCCCCGACCCCGGCCCCGGGCCTGCTGGCCCCGAACTCCACCTACGGCGACTTCCTGAACCTACTGGCCGGCCACCACGTCAGCCTGCATGTCGGCCAGCTCACCACCATCCGCCGCAGCCTCGGCAAGCCGCCGGCGGCGTGACGGCTACTCGTCCGGGAGGTCAGGCCGGTGGTGGACGGCCCACGCGGTGTTCGGCACGGCGTCGACCAGCCGCCGGTACGCGGCGTCCGCGTCCTCCATCCGGGCGTACCGGAGTTCCTTCGCCTTCGGGCCGAGGACCGTCCGCTTGGCCTCCAGGGCGAGGGCCTTCCGATTCGCCTCGGTGAGGTTCTGTTCGGGTTTCGTCCGCGCCGGCGTGACGAGGTAGGGCAGTAGCCCGAGGGCCAGGGCTTCCGCCGGGGTGTACCCGTCGGCCCCCAGAACCGTATCCGCGTACTCCGCACCCTCCCCCTGCTCATACGCGGTCAGGATCACGTCACCCCTCACGTCGGCCGGGACCGCCCGCCACTTGTCCCAGATGACGGTCACGTTCCGGGACTTGGTCGCCCGGACGTACTGCTCCAGGATGAGCGGCTGGGCCGCCCCGCCGTCCGCCTTGAGTTCCTTGGCCAACACCTTCACCAGATCGGGGTACTGACCGGCCCCCGCCTCGGGCGGAGTGACGATGTGCCGGGGCATGCCGTCTCCTACAGGTAGCGGAAGTGGCGGAACAACCACCCGGCGGCGGCCCGGGTGCCGGCCACCTCGGCCGCGTACGGCCGTGCGTCATGATACCGCAGTGACTCCCGCCAGTGGGAGTAGATCAACCGGACCTCAGCGGTTAGCCGCCGTCGGAGCCGGGCCGGCAGGGGCCGGCCCAGGTGCGCCCGCTCGGCGACCAGCAGCCCGGCCCAGCCGTCAAGGTCGTGGAGCCGGTCGGTCCACGGCACACCCAGCGCGTTGACCGCACGGTCCCGGGCGGCGGTCAGGTGGGGAAAGGTGATCGGCGTCCGCGGGCCCCACCCGCGGAGGCGGAAGTAGGCCGCCTTGAGTAGCATCTCGGCGGCGTAACCGAGCACGTACACCGCGCCGAGCGGGCGGTCAGCCTCGGCCAGCGCCACCCCGTCCCGGTAGCGAGCCCCGGCCGCCGCCCGGAAGGCTCGAACCGTGTGTGGACGGTTGCCGACACGATGGGCGAGGGGCATGACTCGGGGCCGCGGTCAGGCGTACTTCGCGGCCTCGGCCTTGAAGAGGGCGGCCAGCTTCGCCGCCTGCCGGTCGTAGGCGGCCGGGTCCGGCCACGCCGCCCGCGGGTGCAGCACCCCGTCCGGCACCCCCGGGCACCGGGCCGGGACCGCCAGCCCGAACACCGGGTCCGGGGAGAACGGCACGCCCGCCAACTGCCCCGTCAACACCGCCGTCAAGAGCGCCCGGGTGTGCGGCAGCGACATCCGCCTCCCCACCCCGTAAGGCCCGCCGGTCCAGCCGGTGTTCACCAGCCACACCGGGCAGCCGTGCCGGTCCAGCTTCTCCCGCAGCATCCCCGCGTACCGCTTCGGCGGCAGCGGCAGGAACGGCTTGGCGAAGCAGGTGCTGAACTCCGGCGTCGGCTCCGTCACCCCGGCCTCGGTGCCCGCGACCTTCGCCGTGTACCCGCACAGGAAGTATTCGACCGCCTGGTCCGGGGTCAGCCGGGCCAGCGGCGGCAGCACCCCGAAGGCGTCGCACGTCAGGAAGAAGACGTTCCGCGGGTGCCCGCCCCGGCCGGACAGCTCGCAGTTCGGGATGAAGTCGACCGGGTACGCGGCCCGGGTGTTCTCGGTGTACTTCTGGCTCAGGAAGTCCGGCCGGCGGGTCGCCTCGTCCACCGGCACGTTCTCCAGCACGCAGCCGAACCGCAGGGCGTTGTAAATCTGCGGCTCGCCCTCCGGGGACAGCTTGATCGTCTTGGCGTAACAGCCGCCCTCCAGGTTGAAGACGCCGTCGTCGCCCCAGCCGTGCTCGTCGTCCCCGATCAGCCGCCGGCCGGGGTCCGCGGAAAGCGTCGTCTTCCCGGTCCCGGACAGCCCGAAGAACAGGGCCGCGTCCCCGCCCGGGCCGAGGTTGGCCGAGCAGTGCATCGGGAAGACGCCCCGCTGCGGCAGCAAGAAGTTGAGGGCCGTGAAGATCGCCTTCTTGATCTCCCCGGCGTAGTGCGTCCCGCCGACCACCACCAGCCGCTCGGTGAAGTTCAGCGCGACCACCGCCTCGGACCGGGTCCCGTCCCGGGCCGGGTCGGCGTGGAAGTCGGCCGCGTGCAGGACCGTCCAGTCCGGCTCGAACCCGGCCAGCTGCTCGGCCGTCGGCCGGAGGAACAGGCAGCGGGCGAACAGGGCGTGCCAGGCCCGCTCGGCCACCACCCGGAGCCGGATGCGGGTGTCCGGGTGGGCCCCGGCGAACCCGTCGAACGTGTACAGGTCGCGGTTCTGGAGGTACGCCCGGACCAGGTCCCGCAGCCGGGCGAACGTCGCCGGGTCCATCGGCCGGTTCGACGCCCAGTCGACCTGCTCGGCGGCCGCCCCCTCGCGGACGGTGAACTTGTCCTTGGGCGACCGGCCGGTCCGGCCGCCGGTCAGGGCGGCGAACGCCCCGAGGTCGGTCAACAGCCCCTCCCCCCGGCGGACGGCGTGCTCGACCAGGGCGGCCGGCGGGAGGTTGGCGAACACCCGCCCCGGCCGGCTGTGGGCCGCCGCACCGACCTCGGGAGACCCGCCCATCGCCACCCTCCGGAACGAGCGCCGGGCGCAACCCGGCCCGCGGGTTCAGTATAGCCGGCCGGCGGCGCGGGTCCCGCCGGACCCCCGGCCGGCCCGGGGGCGGGTTTCTTCGGGGTCTCGCGCCGCCTTCATCGAAACCACTTGTGGCCCGGTAAAACTCTTATGTCCGATCCCCTAAATCCCGGCGTCATTGGCCCGGCCGCGTCGGCGGGGGTCCGCCGACAACGACCCGTTCCCCGAGGAGATCGCTCGTGGCCCACCGCACCCCCCCGAGCCGCCGGTCGGCGTTCACGCTGATCGAGCTGCTGGTCGTCATCGCCATCATCGCCGTCCTGGTCGGGCTGTTGCTGCCGGCCGTCCAGAAGGTCCGCGAAGCCGCCGCCCGGATGAGCTGCCAGAACAACCTCCACCAGATGGCCATCGGCATCCACAACTACGAGAGCGCCTACGGGGTCACCCCGTCGGTCGGCCAGTGCGAGTCGTCCACCGGGGCGGTCAGCTACACCATCTTCGGGTGGTCCACCTACATCCTGCCGTACATCGAGCAGGGGCCGGTGTACGACCTGTTCAACACCAACTACAACCCGTTCACCGGCGGCCCGGGCGGGACCCCCGACCCGGCCTACAACACCGCCATCCTCCACCCGAAGTCCCGCGGCCGGGCGTACGACGACCCGAGCTGGCCGACCGGGTTCCAGGCCGCCCAGGTCAAGATCAAGACGTACATCTGCCCGAGCACCCCGATCGGGGCCGACTCCCGGGACCCGCAGCACGCCACCGGCGGGATGGACTACATGGCCGTCGCCCTGAGCGACATCGAGCACCGGCCCGGGATGGCCGTCCCGGTCGGGCACCGGAACTCGGCCGACCTGTCCGCCCGGGTGTACGGGGCGATGACCTGCGAGGGCCGGCCGGTCAACAACATCCGGGACGGCACCTCGAACACCGTCCTCCTGTTCGAGGACGCCGGCCGGGCCCACCCGATGGTCGGCATTTTCGGGGCCGGGGCCAGCAGCAAGCGGGTGTCGGCCATGGTTGCCCCGCTCAACCCGATGACCATCCCGTTCACCAACGCCCGCCGGGTGTTCGCTTGGGCCGACCCGGACTCGGCCACCAACGGGGTGTCCGGGCCGAACAATGCCACCCCGGTCGACAACCGGGTGGCCCGGATCAACAACCACAACTCCCCGATCGGCGGGCCGGCCGGGTGCCCGTGGTCGGTCAACAACTGCGGCCCGAACGACGAGCCGTTTTCCTTCCACACCGGCGGGGTGAACGCCGCCCTGTGCGACGGGTCGGTCCGGTTCATCCGGGACACGGTCGACGCCGTCACCCTGAAGTTCATCGTCGGGGCCGAGGACGGGGTCGTCGCCCCCATCGACTGACCCCGGCCCCGGCGGGGCGGCCCGGCCGGGCCGCCCCCACCCTCGTTACGGAGTGCGGAATGACCTTGCGGAACGTCGCCGCGGCCGGTCTGGCCGTGGCCGTCGCCCTCCTGGCCGGCTGCTCGTCGACCCCGCCGAACCGGCCGGACCCGGTCGACGTCAGCGGGACGGTCAAGCTCCCGGGCGGCCAGCCGGCCCCCGCCGGGCTGACCCTGAACTTCCTCCCGACCTCGTCCAGCCAGGCCCAGGTCCCGACCACCCTGAAGGCCGGCGGGAAGTTCGACGCCAAACTCGTCCCGGGCAAGTACACCTTCGCCTTCGAGGGGTCCGGGGTTCCGGCGGCGTACCTCTCGAACGACGCGGCCCACACGGTCGAGGTCCCGGCCGGCGGGTCGTCGGCCCTCGACATTACGCTCAACTGATCCGGAAAAATTTGGCCGGACCGGCGGGCCGCGGGGATACTACCCCCGTGGCCCGTTCCCGTTCGCCCGCCTGACCGGTGGCCGGTATGCCCCCGCGCACCCGCCCCCCCCGGCGGAACGCCTTCACCCTGATCGAGCTGCTCGTCGTCATCGCCATCGTGGCGGTGCTGGTCGGGCTGTTGCTCCCGGCCGTCCAGATGGTCCGGGCGGCGGCCGCCAAGGCGAGCTGCCAGAACAACCTCAAGCAGGTCGGGCTGGCCCTGCTCAACTACGAGTCGGCCCACGGGAAGTTCCCGACCGGCGGGGCCGGGTCGGCCGGCGGCGGCCCGGCCTACGACATCCACTCGACCTGGACCACCGTCCTGCCGTTCGTCGAGCAGGACCCCGTCTACAGCGGGATCGACAAGACCCGGTACTACCTCCACCAGCCGGACCAGACGCCGTTCAAGACGGCGATCAAGGTGTACGGCTGCCCGGCCAACCCGGCCCCGGGGCCGGCCGGGCTCGACCCGGACGGGTACGGGACGAGCGACTACATGCCGCTGGCGTACACCGACGTGCAGGTCCAGGACGGGTGGCGGGCGGACGGCCCGAGCCGGCCGGCGTTCCGGTTCGACGGCCTGTTGACCGTCGGCCGGGGCCGGCTCTACCCCGGCCGGCCGCCGGGCGGGCCGCCGTGGTTCCTGCCCAACCCCGGGGGCGGCCGGGCCGTCACCGCCGTGACCGACGGGACGAGCAACACGCTGGCCGTCATCGAGGCCGTCGGGCGGGGGTACTTCGGGGCGGTGGACGGGCAGGCGGTGTCGCCGGCGGGGGGCCTCACCCGTCCCGCCCGGTGGGCCGAGCCGGACGGGGCCGGCGGGCTGTCCGGCCCGCGGTTCGCCCCGGACGGGGCGACGCCGTGCTACGAGTCGGAGGGGGCCGGCCCGGGGCGGACGGTGTGCAACGACCGGCGGGCGGTGAACAACCACCCGCGGCCGCTCGGCGGGCCGCCCGGGTGCCCGTGGTCGCAGCCGAACTGCGGCCCGAACGACGAGCCGTTCAGCTTCCACACCGGCGGGGTGAACGCGGTGTTCGCCGACGGCCACGTCCGGTTCATCCGGGAGACCATCAGCATGGTCAACATGCGATACCTGGTCACCCCGGCGACCGGGGACAAGACGGTGCCGGACCTGTGAGGTTCGACGCCCACCCAGGCCTGTCGGCCTGGGCTACGGTGTGCCGGGCCTTCGGCCCTCCGACCCGTGGGTTTGAGGGCCGAAGGCCCGACACAGCAGAGCCCGGGGCGACAGCCCCGGGTGGGGTACACCCGCCCCAGCCCCCGCGACCCGGACCGCCCGCCTGTCTTCTGCCACCGCCCGGGCGTGAGCCCGCGAAACGCTACCGGCCGGCCGGCCCGGGCCGTACCATGTCCGCATGACCGACTGGCACCTCCCCGACGGCTACCGGTACGCCGGGATCGTGAGCGGGCTCCGGTCCGAGCCGAACCGCCGCGACCTGGCGGTGGTCGTCAGCGACCGGCCGGCCGCGGCCGCCGGGGTGTTCACCCAGAACCGGGTGGTCGCCGCCCCGGTCCGGGTCAGCCGCGAGCGGTTGCCCCGGGCCGACGCCCGGGCGGTGGTCGTCTGCTCCGGGAACGCCAACGCCTGCACCGGCGAGCCGGGCATGGCCGACGCCCGGCGGATGGCCGAGCTGGTGGCCGGCGAACTGCCGTGCGGCCCCGAGCAGGTCTTGGTGGCGTCGACCGGGGTGATCGGCCGGCCGCTGCCGATGCCGGTGCTGGAGGCCGGCATCCCGCTGGCGGTCCGGTCGTTGGCCGCCGGCCGCGACGCCCTCAACGACGCCGCCCACGCCATCCTGACCACCGACACCGGCATCAAGGTCAGCTCGGCCAGGCTCGGCTCGGGTTACACCGTCGCCGGGTTCGCCAAAGGCGCCGCGATGATCGGCCCGAACCTGGCTACGATGCTCGGGTTCGTCCTGACCGACGCCCCGGTCGGTGAGCACGACCTCCACCCCATCCTGAAGGCCGCCTGCGAGGCGAGCTTCAACTGTATCAGCGTCGAGGGGCACACCAGCACCAACGACACCGTCTTCCTGCTGGCCAACGGCGACGGCCCGAAGCTGGCCGGCCACGACCTCGGGGCGTTCCGGGCGGCCGTCGAGGAGGTGTGCCGGAGCCTGGCCCGGAAGATCGCCATCGACGCCGAGGGGGCCGAGCACCTCGTCACCATCGAGGTCGAAGGGTGCCGGTCGGACGCCGACGCCCGGCAGGTGGCCAAGACGGTGGCCGAGAGCGCCCTGGTGAAGACGGCCGTGTTCGGGGCCGACCCGAACTGGGGCCGGGTGGTCTCGGCGGCCGGGTACTCGGGCGTCATATTCGAGGAGACGGACCTGTCACTGTGGATGGGTGACATGCTGCTCTACCGGGCCGGCTCGCCGCTGCCGTTCGACCCGGCCGCTGCCTCGGCGTACCTGAAGCACAACCGGGAGGTCCACTTCCGGCTGCGGTTCGGCGGCGGCCCGGGCCGGTGTACCTTCTACACCTGCGACCTAACCACCGAGTACGTCCGGCTGAACGCGGACTACACGACGTAAATCAAGATTAACCACAGAGTCACAGAGGGCACCGAGCAGAGAAAACACGAGGATGATTTTGAACCGCTGCTGTCTTTGGTCCGCTCGGTGGTCTCTGTGACTCTGTGGTTAATCTTCCGGGCTTTATGGCCGACCTGATCCGCCTCGAAGGCGTCACCCGGGCGTTCGGGCCGCACGTCGCGCTGGACGACGTGACGCTGGCCCTGCCGCCGGGGCGGGTCGGGCTGCTCGGCCCGAACGGGGCCGGCAAGAGCACCCTGCTCAAGCTCCTGATGGGGCTGATCCCGCCGACCAGCGGCACCGGCCGGGTCCTCGACCAGGAGCTGGGCGGCGACCGGGACGCGGCCGGGAACTGGCGGCTCCGCCGGCTGATCGGGTTCATGCCGGAGGCCGACGCCCTGGTCCCCGGGCTGACCGGGGTGGGGTACGTCGGGCTGGCCGGCGAGCTGTACGGGATGCCCCGGCGGGAGGCCGTCCGCCGGGCCCACGAGGTCCTGTCGTACCTCGGGCTGGAGGAGGCCCGCTACCGCCGGGTGGAGGAATACTCCGCGGGGATGAAGCAGCGGGTCAAGCTGGCCCAGGCCCTGATCCACGACCCGCCGGTCCTATTATTGGACGAGCCGACCAGCGGGCTCGACCCGGCCGGCCGGGACGCCATGCTCCGGCTGGTCCGGGAACTCGGGACCGAGCACGGCAAGTCGGTGGTCCTGTCCACCCACCTGCTGGCCGACGTGGAGGCGGTGTGCGAGCGGGTGGTGATCCTGGCCGGCGGCCGGGTCCGGCGGGAGGGAACGGTGACCGAGCTGCGGGCCGCCCGGCGGGACCGGTTCCGGGTCCGGGTGGGCGGCGACGGGGCCGGGTTCGGCCGGGCCCTGGCGGCTGCGGGCGTCGCCGTCCTGGGTGACGACGGCCGGGGCGAGTGGCGGGTGGCCGTGCCGGACGGGTGGTCGAACCGGGGGTTCTTCCGGCTGGCGGCCGAATCGGACGCCGTCGTCCGGTCGCTCGTCCGGGACGAGGAGACGCTGGAGGAACTCTTCCTCCGGGCGGTGAGCGACTGACCCCGGGAGCGCCCATACTTCCGGTCGGTCCGGGGTGGCCGGGGCAGAGGCTTTGCGATGCCCCGGTGTGATGAAGCACCCGGGGCATCGCAAAGCCTCTGCCCCGGCCACCCGATCCGGGCTACCACCCACGGCTGCCGTTCTTGACTTGACGACTTGAAGACCTGACGACTTGAGACTTTGTGAATGGGCGTTCAGACCGACAGCCTGTTGCGGTATCGGCCGTGGCGGGGGACGCCCCGGGGGCCGCTCTGGGGGGCGGCGGCCGTCGCCCGGGTGGCGGTCCGGCTGTTGGCCGGGCGGCGGCTGTTCTGGGGGCTGGCCGCCCTCGGGCTGATGGTCTTCTTCTTCTTCTTCTACGCCCAGTACCTGTTCGTCTGGATCAAGACGTTCACCGACGAGACGGTCCGGTTCGCCGGCGTCCCGGTGGCGGTGGCCGACCTGTCCAAGTTCCTCGGCCGGGTCAACCTCGACGGGTCGGTCCACACGTTCGGCAACTACGTCTGGTTCCAGGGTTACATCCTGGTGATCGTCCTGGCCCTGGCCGGGTCGGTCCTGGTCGGCAACGACTTCGCCCACGGCAGCCTGCCGTTCTACCTGTCCAAGCCGATCGCCCGGCGGCACTACCTGTTGGGCAAGGTGCTGGCCGTCGGGGCGGTGGTGAACCTGTTCACCACCCTCCCGGCCGTCGTCCTGTGGGTCCAGGCCGGGCTGCTGTTCGACTGGCACACGTACTACGTGGACAACTTCCACCTCCTCGTCGGCATCCTCGGCTACGGGCTGCTCCTGACCGTCACCCTCGGCCTGCTGACCGTGGCCACTGCCGTCTGGGTCCGCCGGACGGTCCCGATGGTGATGGCCTGGGTCGGGCCGTTCGTGCTTCTGCGGATGATCGCCGAGTGGGTGGTCGACGGGCTGAAGTACGACCCGCGGTGGCGGCTGATCGACCTGTGGAACGACCTGTACCTGTGCGGGCTGTGGTGCCTGGGGGCCGACCCGCGGACGATCCGCCCGCCGGCCCAACCGGACGTGTGGGAGGCGGCCCTGGTGGTCGCCGGGGTGTGCGGCGGCTGCCTGCTCTACCTCCGCCGGCGGGTGCAGGCGGTGGAGATCGTTCAGTGAACAGTAAGCAGTGAGCAGTCATCAGTTGCGAGAGCGATCGATGGGACCCCCGATCCCGACCGAGGCACTGCTACGAACGGATTCGGGGCGTGGATCGGACTCGTCACTGGTCACTGATGACTGCTCACTGAAGCCACTCCTGCTCTTCGAGCACGCCTCCAAGTGGTACGGGCCGGTCCTGGCCCTGAACCAGGTGACGCTGGAGCTGACCGGCGGGATCACCGGGCTGGTCGGGGCGAACGGGGCCGGCAAGAGCACCCTGCTGCGGCTGGCCACCGGCCAGATCGCCCCGACCCTCGGGCGGGTGACGGTCCGCGGGACCGACGCCCGGGACTGGCGGGCCCGCCGGCTGGTCGGCTACTGCCCGGACGCCGACGCCTTCTACGAGGACCTGTCCGGCCGGCGGTTCGTCCGGGTGATGGCCCGGCTGTGCGGGTACGCCCGGCGGGAGGCCGACCGCCGGACCGACGCGGCCCTGGACTTGGTCGGCATGACGGGCCGAGCCGACCGCCCCTTGCGGGGGTACTCGAAGGGGATGCGGCAGCGGGTGAAGCTGGCCCAGGCCCTCCTGCACGACCCCGAGCTGCTGGTCCTGGACGAGCCGCTGTCGGGGATCGACCCGGTCGGCCGGCAGGACCTGCTCGGGCTCTTCCGCCAGCTCGCCGCGACGGGCAAGTGCCTGTTGGTGTCGAGCCACGAGCTGGAGGCGCTGGAGAAGCTGACCGACCACGTCGTCGTCATGGCCCGGGGGCGGGTGGCGGCGGTCGGCACGCTCCAACAGATCCGCGACCGGCTGGACGACTACCCGCTGTCGGTCCGGGTCGAGGTGGACCGGCCGCGGGAGGTGGCCCGGCGGCTGTTGGCCCTGCCGGAGGTGGTGGGGGTGGAGGTGGACGCGGCCGGGCTGGTCGTCCGGGCCCACCACCCGAAGCGGTTCTTCGCCGCGTTCGGCCGGCTAACGGTCGAGGACGGATGGGAGGTCCGCCGGCTGGAGCCGCTGGACGAGTCGGCCCACGCCGTCCTCGGGTATCTGCTCGGGGGGAGCGGGCGGACCTGATCGGCGATTGTTGATTTGCGATTGATGATTGGAGTCGCTGCAGGGGAGGTTGAGAGGTGGCGAGCGATACCGTCTTTCAATCGTCAATCGCAAATCACAAATCTGACATCTCGCCCGCCAGGGCGTTTTGGGCCCTCGTCCTCCTCAGCTTCGAGCGGCAGTGGCGGGTCCGGCAGGTGGGGTGGGCGGCGGCCGGGCTGTTGGCCCTGATCGTCACCGCGGTCGCGGTCGAGACGGCCCGGCCGACCCGGTGGGGGTTCGCCGACCGGCCGATCCGGCGGGGCGGGATGACCTACCGGGAGTACGCCGCCGCCCTCCGCCCGGCGGCCCGGTACAACGCCCTGACCGACCCGATCGAGGAGGAGAAGGACTTTTTCACCACCCGGCGGCCCCGGGCGGCCGAGTACCCGTCCCCGCTCGACCCGACCCGGGACGCCCTCAAGAGCCTGATCCTGTCGGTCCCCTCCGTCGTCCTGTCGACCGACCGGTACGGGGCCGACTGGGCGTTCTTGAACTTCACCCGGCTGGCCGTCCTCGGGGCGTACCTCAGCTTCGTCCTGCCGCTGTTCACCCTGGCCTACGCCAGCGGGGCCCTGGGGGCCGACCGGGAGGACCGGTCGATGGTCTGGCTGCTCACCCGGCCGGTCCCCCGGTGGGCGGTCTACCTGGCCAAGTTCGTCGGGGCCCTGCCGTGGTGTTTGCTGTTTTCCGGCGGCGGGTTCGCGGCCATCTGCCTGGCCGGCGGGGCCCCGGGGCGGACGGCCCTCGGGCTGTACTGGCCGGCGGCCCTCGGCGGGACGGTCGCCCTGGCGGCCGTGTTCCACCTGTTCGGGGCACTGTTCCGCCGGCCGGTGGTGGTCGGGCTGGTGTACGTGTTCTTCTTCGAGTTCCTGGTGGCCGCCCTGCCGGGCAGCCTGAAGCTGTTAAGCCTGACGTTCTACGCCCGGTCCCTGATGTATAATGAGGCGGCGGCCGCCGGGTACCCGGTCGGGATGCTGGCGGTCAACCAGCCGGTTTCGACCGCCACCGCCTGGGCGGTGCTGGCGGCCGCGGCCGCGGCCGTCACCGGCCTCGGGATGTGGCTCTTCTCCCGGGCCGAGTTCCGGGACGACGTTTGAAATGACGAATGACCCACCCATGACCCACCCATGACGAAGGAAGACGGACGCAACCGCTAGTCTTCTTTCGTCATGGGTGGGTCATGGGTGGGTCATTCGTCATTCCGGGGCGGGGATGACGATGAACGTGGGTCCAACCGCCGAGGCACGACCCGAAGCGCCCGCTCACGGGTTCCGCGGCGACCCGGCGGGGCCGGCCGGGGCGTACCCGAAGGCCCTGACCGTGGCCGTCAGCCGGGAGGCCGGGGCCCGCGGCGGGGCGGTCGCCCGGAAGGTCGGCGAGCTGCTCGGCTGGCAGGTGTACGACCAGGAGGTACTGGACTACTTGCTGCTCGACGCGGCCGGCCGGGACCGGCTCCTGGCCGATCTGCCGGCCGCCGCCCGGGCCTGGGCCGACGGAGCCCCCCGTGTCGGTTCGGACGCCGAGGGCGAGGGGCTGGTCCGGTTGCTCCGGGCGGTCGCGGCCGTCGGGGACGCGGTGGTCGTCGGCCGCGGGGCCGGTCACCTGCTGCCGGCCGAGACGACCTTGCACGTCCGGGTGGTGGCCCCGTTCGAGGACCGGGTGGGCTACGCGGCCCAGTTGCTCCGGCTGACCCGGGACGAGGCGGCGGTCGAGGTCCGGTCCCGGGACGACCGGCGTGGCCTGTTCCTGGCCCGGACGGTCGGCCGCGATCCGGCCGACCTGGGGGCCTACGACCTCGTCGTGAACACCTCCCGGCTCGGGGTCGAGGGGGCGGCCCGGGTGGTCGCCGCGGCCGTCCGGGCCAAACACCCGTTCGCCGAGCCGGCGGACGAGTAGGACGGCCGCACAGGCAGGAATGCCTGTGCCACCAGGAATCTGCTTTGGTGGCACAGGCATTCCTGCCTGTGCTGGCGATCATGTCCGACGCTTTCGCCGAGTTCGCCGAAGAAGCCCAACGCCTCCGCCCCCGGGTGGCGGTCGTCCTCGGTTCGGGCCTCGCTGCCGCCGCCGCCGACTTCCGGGAAACCACCTCCGTCGGGTTCGGCGACGTGCCCGGTCTGGTCCCGCCGACCGTCCACGGCCACGGCGGGCGGCTCGCGGTCGGCGACTGGGATGGCGTGCCGGCCGTGCTCGTCTCGGGCCGGTTGCACTTCTACGAAGGCCACCCCTGGGTCGTGGTGACGGGGACGGTCCGGGTCATGGTCGACCTCGGGGTGAAGGTGCTGGTCCTGACGAACGCGGCCGGCGGCATCCACCCGGCCCTCGGTCCCGGCAGCCTGATGGCCATCCGGGAGCACCTGCCGGTCCTCGGCCCCGGTGGTTGGAGGGCACTGTCCGTGGAGCGCGGGCCGGAGGCCCGCGCTCCACAGAACAACCCGTACTCCGCTCGCCTCATCGCCTCGATGCAGACTCACGAAGGCTTGACCGAGCGGGACCTGCTGGCCGGGGTGTACGCGGCCGTGACCGGCCCGTGCTACGAGACGCCGGCCGAGATTCGGGCCCTGCGGGCGTGCGGTGCTGATGCCGTCGGCATGTCCACCGCGAAGGAGGCGGAAGCTGCGGCCGTCCTCGGCCTCGAAGTCGCCGCCGTCTCGTGCATCACCAACCGGGCGGCCGGGTTGTCCGACGGCCCGCTCGACCACAAGGAAGTCCTGGACAACGCTAAACTCGCCGTGGAACGCCTGGCCGGGCTGCTCGGCCACCTCGTCCGCATCGCTTGAAAGCCGTTACCGGGTCCGTACCATCTCCCCGGACGGTCGCACCCAGCCCCGACATCCCCCGGTCGGGGCGGTTTTTTGCCCGGGCTTGTGAAAACTTTCACAAGCCGGCGTAGAATGGGGTGTGGCCAGCGGAGGGCGAGCGGCCGATGGATGCACCGGTCCCGGTCCCGACCCCGGCGGGCGTCGAGCCGGCCTTCGACCTGGCCGCGTACTACCCGATCCTGGTGTACGCGGCGGTGGTCGTCGCCTTCGGCGTCGGGACGGTCGCGGCCAGCCACCTGAACCCGCTCAAGCCCCGCAAGCCGACCCGGGTGAAGCAGATGCCGTACGAGTCCGGGATGGACCCGGTCGGGTCGGCCCGGATGCAGTTCGACATCAAGTTCTACCTGATCGCCATCCTGTTCCTCGTCTTCGACGTGGAGCTGCTGTTCCTCTACCCGTGGGCGGTGCTGGCCTTCGGGCCGGGCGGCGACGGGGCCTGGCGGGACACGCTCGGGTGGGTCGTCTTCTGGGAAATCCTGGTGTTCCTGGCCACGCTCGCCGTCGGTTACGTCTACGCCTGGAAGAAGGGGGTGTTCCAGTGGCGCTGACCGGGCTCATGCCCGACTTCCTGGTGACCAAGCTCGACTACGTCGCCAACCTGGTCCGCAAGCACAGCCTCTGGCCGATGCCGTTCGCCAC